>NZ_LGSU01001192.1 GCF_002260545.1 Hydrocoleum sp. CS-953
ACTCCCTCACTCCCCTGCTCCTTAGAAAGACTTTTTCAGCAAACCTTACTTATCTCTGGAATATTGAACGCACCCCATCCAAATTAGCAGTATCGCGAATAATGAGAAACACTCCTAAACCCAATAACAATACCAAACCAGTTTGCATGACATTTTCTTGCACACGAAGTGGTAAGGGTCTACCTCTAACTCCCTCTATCGCCAAAAATGCTAACTGACCACCATCTAAAGCAGGCAAAGGCAAAATATTAATCACTGCCAAATTAATACTAATTAATGCAGCAAACCTAAACAGTTCGACCACATTATCCTCAGCAATTTTTGCTCCCATGTCTACAATAGCAACAGGTCCAGCTAGTTTCCCTGCTGTCTGACCGAAATTACTAACAAGCTGCCAAAAACCCTGAAGTGTCAAGAAAACTATTCTTTGAAATTCCTCAGCACCAACACTAAAAGCTTCAAAAATATTATTAGTACGATTTCTTACTATGTCTCCATTAGAAATTAATTGCACACCGATACGACCTTTGCCATCATCTCCCATTTCTGGTGTGACTTCAAGAAATAATTGTCTTCCGTCACGCTGAATTTCCATCTCCAAAGTTTGATTAGCATTATTTTGAATAGTTTCTACCAAAGTGCTAATAGCTTCTTTGTTAGCACCTAATTGTTGATTACCAACTGACAAAATAATATCATTTGCCTGAATACCTGCTTGAGCAGCAGCAGAACTAACATTTGTAGCAACTTCGGGAACTTTTACTCCAGGAGCATAGTTAAAATCTGCTACACCAACAAAACCCACTTGAGAAACTAAGAGAAAGTAAGCAAATATAAGGTTAGCAATTACTCCTGCACTGAGAACGATCGCTCGGTCTAGAATGGGGCGGTTCCGTAATAGGTCTGGATCGTCTTTAGGAATTGTGCTATCTGGGTCATCATCAGGAAAACCCACAAAACCTCCCAAGGGAAAACCTCGAAGTGCATATTCTGTTTCTGGCCCTTGGTATTTCCAGAGTATGGGGCCAAAGCCGATAGAAAAACGGTTAACATGGATGTTTTGGAGTCGAGCCGCCAGAAAGTGGCCTAACTCGTGAACTACAATCAACATACCTAAAACTGCGATCGCTAAAAATACGGACATAAGTTATTCCTATTAAATTTCCTATTATAAACAGTTAATTTTCTATTATAAATGATTTTTTCTAAAGTTGAGGATATAACNATATAACTACTTTGATTGATTTTGTAGGTTAGTCAAATGAATTTCTTCGGCTTCAGAGTAGGCAGATAAATTTAATACTTTTCAGATAAATCTTTAGCAATATCTTGAGGAATTATATCATCACTTAAGCCAAAGTTTTCTACTGATATTTTTTCGGATTTTGAAGTTGGTATCCGTAAGTTAAATACAACTACTAATTGATGATTTTCAATATTAATATTAGTGACACTAACTGTACTATTTTCCGGTAACAAAGTATCAAGTGGTACTTGGGGAGATGACCGACATCTATATCCATCTATTTCCAGCCATTCAGAAATATTTCTCCAATTTTCAATTCTGCGATCGCACCTATCAACTAAACTTTTGACGTATCTATATATGGTTGCACATAAGTCAGTTTCTACACCTTTAGGATTTTTGCCTAGCTTTTCAGCTATTTCTGCCGGACTGTAGCCACAGAGTAAACCTCGTAGATGTAGCTTTTCAGTAGGAGTAAGACGCTTTCCCTTAGCCGAAGCAAGGTCTGTATATAGGGTTTCTAAGTCCCAGTTTTGGGCTGCTTCGGCAAATTGTTTGTCGATGGAGGCCATAGTTAGATAGTTATTAAAAATTCCTGATGTAATTATAATATAAATTCTAAGTTTTATCAGTTTTATTCTGAGATTAGTTAGGTTATTTTGGGTATAAATAGACACTTTGAATCAAAGTGACTTGAGTAATCACTGATAATTATTAGTGGAGTAACTAATTAATGGCTTGGGATATTTTAATACAAGCTGCTGCTGGACTTCTTCTCGGCGCTGCTGCTGTTTATGCTTTTGGTGCAATAGTTGAAGCTCTCTCAAGAGCTTTTGCTAATGTGTGGGAACAATTTGTTGGTGGGATTAAACAGATATGGGGCTATGTAACAGAAGCTACTAAATATTATTTGGCCTTAGTTTCTCAATTCTTAGAAAATAACTGGCCGGAGATTGAATCTTATCTAAGACAGGAATTTGGCTATCGTAGCGAGTGGTTACTAGCAGTCTTCAGAGATGGGTTGGATGTAATAGTTGCATTTGTAGATCCAAAACGCTCAGATATGGAGCCAGTTATGATTTCTCTAAAGCCTTTAGAAGACCAAGATGTTCAGTTGCCAACGCTCCAAAACAAACCGATAGTTGCTGTATTAAGTAGTTAGTTAATAGGAGGTAAAATAAATGGGTTTTTTTTNGTTACTAGCAGTCTTCAGAGATGGGTTGGATGTAATAGTTGCATTTGTAGATCCAAAACGCTCAGATATGGAGCCAGTTATGATTTCTCTAAAGCCTTTAGAAGACCAAGATGTTCAGTTGCCAACGCTCCAAAACAAACCGATAGTTGCTGTATTAAGTAGTTAGTTAATAGGAGGTAAAATAAATGGGTTTTTTTTAGATGGGTTGGTAGTCTAATAGATCAGTTTTTAGACTGGTTAGGAGAAGTTGTTAGATACTTTATTGAAGCTTTGGTTTATGCTCTGCAAAAAATTTGGGAAACTTTAGTAGTTACTGCTTTAATAGCAGCTTTTGGATACGCAGCAACCTTATACGTTATTTTTTATGCAGGTGCAGTTCTTGGGGAAACAATAATGGAAATTTGGGACCCTCAATATGCAAATAGTAAACCTTCAAAAGTTTTCAAACTAAAGCAAGCACCTCAAAGTTCTCCTTTACCTGAATATCGTTCAGAAGCAAAGATACTAGAACTAGAAAATTGGAATTAATTTCAAAGAGGAGTCAATAATTATGTCACAAATACCTACTGAAAAAATATATCTAGAAATTGGTTTTCGTTCTCCAGAAACTGACGGAAATTTAAAGACTATTGAGTTGTTAGGAGTTCCTGGGCAAAGGTTAAATAATGGAGAATGTGTTGTTAGTAATAAAACAAAAAGTTTCTTTGATAAATTAATTGTCAGAGAGCTATTTCGTCAAAGTCGTTTATTGCCAAACTGCAATTTTGAATATCTCAAAATATGGCTGTATGACACAGAAATAGGAAACAATGAAAGAGGGTACAGTGTTCCTACAATTGATGAAGGTGATTTAGAAATTAGCTGTAATGTTCCAGGTTCTAAATTAGAACGAATTTATGTTCTAGATAATGAGTTAACTGGTCAAGAACGCCAAAGTTGGAGAAGAAATGCTGAAAATCTGTTCAACCCTTTATTTATAAAATTTATTGCACCACCAGAATTACCATCACTCTTAAGTGAAGAATCAATCGCTAATAATCCTTTGATTCAATTATTTAAGCCATTTGTAGAAGTAATAGACAAAACAAATGAAACTATCGACAAATATGCCAAAATGAAGCAAAGTCTATTTTTTAATGCTTTGATTATTCAGATAGATTAACTGTTGAAATACAGAAACATTTAGTTATTAATTTGAAGTAAAAATTTAGAGGTAGTTATAAATGCCACGAAACGATCCGCCCACAGACAGAGAATCACAGTTCCGCCAGTATAGTCAGGATAATTCTATGCCAGAAAGAATAAATTTTTTTAATTCCTTGAGTAAATTTTTTGGTAGTAATAAAAGTTCTCAAACTGAAATTTTGTATAGAAAATTGGAGCCAATCTGGGATACAAATATTGCTCCAGTTTTAATTGAAGCATTTGGCAAAGGAACAACTTTATATTTGATACTTTACTTGGAAAGTTATTCTCACGAACTAATTATGGAAGTGTGGGACCCAAAGCACGTTGAAAGCAAACCATCTCAGGTGTTTAAATTATCAGGAATAACTGATAATGATATTAATAATTTTCCCAAAGATCGGTCAAAAGCTAAAATAATGACTTTGGAAAATTGGCATGACTAAGGGACTAGCAAAAAAAATAGACTATCAGCTAATCTATAGAGTAGAGATTGTTTCGGCTAGCTTAACTATTCCTAATTGAGGTTGAGTCTAATATCACCGCCTCGCAATGACAGCCACGAGCCTTTTTCTCCACTAATAATTGGTACTTTATTAAGTTGCAAATCCCTAATTTACCGACTTAAATTTCAGTAAACAATGAATAAACAGAGTTCAATCAGAGTAATTTATTTGGAGTCTAACTGTTAGTTTAAACTTATAAATTAAAGGAAAAATTTTCATGCCAATAGCTGATAAAATAGGAGCATTTCGGCAAGCTGGAGGAGAAAAAAACACCTCAGCTAATAATTCTGCTAATGATACTCTAAACTCTAAAAATGATAAATCTAATGATTCAGAAAAACCAGAATCAAATATAGATTTTACCCCCTATCTAAGAGAACCAAAATATACTCTTGAAGATCTTATTCTACCCCAAAAAACTAAAAATCAAATAGACTTAATTTTAGCAGAAATTGAGCATCAGGATTTAATCTATAACGAGTGGGGAATGCGCGAAAAACACAAGTTGGATAAAGCTCTTTCCATTAATTTTTCTGGTTTACCAGGAACAGGAAAAACCTTGACCGCTGAAGCACTTGCTCATGCGCTAAACCTGAAAATTCTAGCTGTTCCCTATCAGCAACTTGAATCTAAATATGTTGGTGAAACACCAAAGAATATTGCTAAAGCATTTGAATTTGCTACTAGCAATAATGCAGTTTTATTCTTTGATGAAGCAGATTCCTTTTTAGGTAAACGTTTAGAAAATGTGACTCAAGCAACAGATACTGCAGTTAATTTGACTCGTAGTGTCATGTTGATGCAGCTTTCTGCTTACGAAGGAATCGTTATTTTCGCAACTAACTTAATTCGTAACTACGATCCAGCTTTTATTAGCAGAATACGATGGAAAACTCAATTTGATTTACCTGATGAAGAAGCAAGAGCAAAAATTTGGCAAGCTCAAATTCCTACTAAACTTCCATTAGATAAAAACTCAGTAGATTTTTCTGAACTTGCAAAACAGTTTGATGAAATATCTGGTAGAGACATTAAAAATGCTGTATTCAAAGCTGTAGTTTCTGCTGCTAGGGAAGACAAACCCAAAGAACAAAAATATGTTACTCAATCTCACTTTGCTCAAGCAATAACTGAGATTATTGAAGCTAATAAAGCAGCATCAAAAAAGGAAGTAAAATTAACGCCTGTTGATGGTACGGTAGAATTANTGCAAAACAGTTTGATGAAATATCTGGTAGAGACATTAAAAATGCTGTATTCAAAGCTGTAGTTTCTGCTGCTAGGGAAGACAAACCCAAAGAACAAAAATATGTTACTCAATCTCACTTTGCTCAAGCAATAACTGAGATTATTGAAGCTAATAAAGCAGCATCAAAAAAGGAAGTAAAATTAACGCCTGTTGATGGTACGGTAGAATTACCTCCTGCACCAAATACAGAAGTTGATAGTACAGTAGAATCACCTCCTCCAGCAAATACGGAAAATGATAATTATAGCAGTTTTCATGTTTTATAGAGTACAGAGATTTGGGTTTAAAGGAAGAAGTAAGACCGAAGTTGGAAGAAGCAATGCAAGTCAACATGAGTGAAAACCGCTATAAACTATGAGACTTTAGGGAGATTTACAAGCGTTCGCTCTTCCACCTCACTAAACAAATAAAGAGCGATCGCTATTCTAATGAACAATAGGTTGTGTAAACTTATAGCCGTTTTCATTTCAGACTGGCGACAGTAGGGACGTTCCATGGAACATCCCTACAAAGTTTTGGTTGTGACAATATGGTTGATCAAGAGTGAAAAGCGCTGTAATTTTCATCTGACTGAAACAAGTTTTTTAGATAGCGAGAACCATCCACTACTCTGAATTATCTCTTGCTAAGATAAATAAATTACCTGTTCTCTCGTCTAGACTAACAAGAAAAATAGGATTGAATTTATTAGTTAAAGATTTTGGGTAGTGGGAGCATCTTGCTCCCGTGCGTGACCGAGATCCTCAAATAATCAACACTTCAAGAAAGACGAGCGATCGCTCAATCCTAAATCTTCTCAACTATTCTACTCAGTAATAATATTGTAGGTTGGGTTTTCGACTGTCGCTTAATATCATGTCCGGATAATTAGTGATAAAAAAACTTTCTGCTTCTTTTCTTATTTCTTCCCTCCAGGATTCTGAATTCTGAGGACATCCGACTGAGTAGTTTATTTATAACTGTTCAACCGGACATGATATAACCCAACAAAAACCTAATTTGTAGTGTTATTTTCCCTTATATAAACTACATCATCCTATTTTTTATTACAGAAGCAGGATATATATAATCAGGACTTACACAAAATATGAAAATCTACACCATCTGTAGGGGCGAATTGCATTCGCCCTTACTAGATATAGTGGCTATGCGTAAGTCCTGATAATGTTGGGTTGAGGAACGAAACCCAACAAAAAGCTATCTCATCAATTACTGCATCCGATCAATAGTCCGATACTGAATTGCCTCACCAACATAACCAGGTTTCAACTCCTCATCCCCCGCTAAATCAGCAATAGTCCTCGCCACCTTCAATATCCGATCGCTCGCTCTCGCTGACAAACCCAATTTCCTAATCGCACCCTCCAACAAATTCCGACTACTATCATCCAACTGACACCACTTCCGAAAATGACGACTTTGCATCTGAGCATTACAACTTAAACCCACCTCATCCCGAAACCGATGTCGAGCGCGATCGCGTGCTTCCCTCACCCTTTCCCTCACATCTACCGAACTTTCCCCAGTATCCTGTCTCGTAATTTCCTCCGGTTTCAACCGACTCACCATTACCTGTAAATCTATCCTATCCATCAAAGGTCCTGAAAGTTTTCCCCAATATTGCTCTCGTTGTCGTGGAGAACAAGTACATGGTTGAATAGAATCTCCATAATAACCGCACGGACAAGGATTTGTACTCGCCACCAAAGTAAACTGAGCCGGAAACTCCACCGAAAGTTTAGTGCGAGATATAGTCACCACCCCATCTTCCAACGGTTGACGCAAATATTCCAAAACATTGCGATTAAATTCCGTTAACTCATCTAAAAATAACACCCCTCTATGAGATAAAGAAATTTCCCCAGGTCGCGGAAAACTCCCTCCACCCACTAAAGACGGACCCGATGCTGAATGATGGGGACTACGAAACGGGCGATCGCTCACCAAACTACCTCTATCTTTCAATAACCCCGCCACCGAATAAATTTGCGTCACTTCCAACGCCTCCTCAAAACTCAAGGGAGGCAAAATTCCTGGTAAACGTCGCGCCAACATAGTTTTCCCACTACCAGGGGGTCCGACAAAAATTAAATTATGTCCGCCAGCAGCAGCTATTTCCAAAGCGCGACGAGCATGATTTTGTCCTTTAACTTCGTTTAAATCTAAACCTGTAAATTCTTGTTTTGCCAAAATCTCAGCAGTATTAATTTCTACAGGAGAAAAGCCAGTCGGATTATTCAAAAAATCGGTAACATCAAATATATTATCAAATCCATAAACCGATAACCCCTTCACAACTGCTGCTTCTTTTACATTGCCAGTAGGCACAACTAAACCAGTAATTCCCATTTTTTGGGCAGCAGCAGCAATA
>NZ_LGSU01001193.1 GCF_002260545.1 Hydrocoleum sp. CS-953
TTTTAAGGCTCGTTCAATATTTAGCATTCTTCTGGCCAATTTCTGCTTGAACCATTTTACCTTATTTCCCAACAACTCTATTATCAGTTATTATAAGATTATTTCCAAAGGGATCTTGACCATAATCATATTCTTGATTTTTCCAACTCAAAGATAGAGTCGGACTATTATTTTTATTGTTTAGTCGCCAAGTTAAACTCCCACCGTAGAGAGAGCGGTTAGAAGTTTCATCAACTGGTGGAACATAACCAGAAAAACTAACAGTCTTGAGCGGACGAATACTGAAATCTAACAATAACCTGTCTTCAAAAGAATTAGGGAGAATATGACCAAAATAATAGGTGACACCAACAGAAGTAATTCCCCAATTTAAACGAGCCCTCGCAGCAAGTTCGCTGGCAGGTGAATTGTTGATAATATCTCCAATTCTAGTATCTCTATCTATAGCATAATTGAAGAATGTTGATAAGCTAAAATTAGCATTTTTACTAATACGAAATCTTTTAGCGACATTCCCAAAAAGTTGACTATAATAATCTCGGTCTGGGTTAAGATAACCAATTCCACCAGCGCGAAAACTCCAACCATTTACCGTGCTTTTTGAATCACCACCCAGGTAAAACTTAACTTCTTCAGAGGCAATAGCACCAGTATAGTAACGGAAAACATCTTGAGTACCCGTCCAATTTCCAGTAAAGCTGACATGGGGATAATAACTGGTTTCCTCCCGATAAATACTTTCTCTGACAAAGTTAGCATCTTGTTGTAAAAAGCTAAGATATACTTGGGCATAAAAATCTTGGAGGTTGGCAGTAGAAAATGTGTCTTGATTAACTGCCGACTCTAATTCGACATTGCTCTCAGCTCCACCTTCTGCTCCGGCACTGGCGATCGCTAATTGTGGACCTGTGGGGTCGTAGAATGTACGACCTTCGTTAATACTGCGGTCAATGTTTGGGGACAGACCTAACCAAATACTATGATAATTTCCTTTGGGAACTTGCCTTAAGCTAGTAACATCGGGTGTTAAACTTTTTGCTCTTCCGACTCCTGCTGAATAGATGGTAAAACTGCTGCTAGGCAAACGGGTATTATTAGCTGCTAAAAATAAATGACGGTTAATATTAGAGTTGACAGCATTTTCACTACCTTTTAAGTCGGGAATGACATCGGGTAAAAATTGCGCTGCTGTTTGAATGGCTGTATTTAACCCCCGGTTTTCATCATCAAAAAACGAAGTATTAAACTGCCATTTTATCAGGTGACTGATGGGAATATCGTTGAGAGGTAAACTTGTGGTTAGAGGGCTAATTTTTTCATCTGCAGCGATGCGTGGCGGAATAATATAGTCTGGGTCTGGGGTGGAATTTTTCGGCTTTTTATTTAATGAAGGTGCTGTGGTTTGGAGGTCTGTTGCAGAGGTAGACCATTTGGGAGTTTTTGCTAATACTGGGTTCGAGTATGCTGTGGTTAGAATGGTGCAAACAGCAGCAAAATTTTTGGTGAGGGTAGCGGTGAATTTGGAAAAGTTACTCATTATTGGGGATGCGGCAAATTAAAGTCTATCTATTGATACGGCGGGTGAAACGTTGTATCCGAATAATAGAGGATAATGAGACGCACCTACTGGACTAACACACCTTAAATGGTGCAATATGTAGGGGCGGGTTCCCACGGACATTTTCATACTGGTACTTAGACAACTTAACTGCCAAAAATAAGCTCAAATATAGATAGGGAGGCGGTTTTACGTCGAAAAGGTATAAATCCTTTATTACCAAGGGTTTTAGCCATTTTTAAGGAGTTGACGTAATTCCCTTGTCTAGACTGGCTTTTCCTCCGGAATGCTGCGCAAACAAGCAGTTTTTCTGCCAAAAAATGTCTAAGTACCANGTTGACGTAATTCCCTTGTCTAGACTGGCTTTTCCTCCGGAATGCTGCGCAAACAAGCAGTTTTTCTGCCAAAAAATGTCTAAGTACCAATACTTACTCTAAGATTTACATAAACCCGCCCTGCCCCATGGTAGGTTATATCATTGGGGCCGGTTTAGCTAACTCCAGGTGAAAACTCGCTCACTTAATGGTGGAACCCGCCCCTAGGTTTTGATGATTTTTCTGGTTGGGGTAGGGGCGGGTTTATTTAACTCAATGCGAAAACTCGTTGTACCGACGTTGCATGCAACGTCCCTATGGTGGAACCCGCCCCTACAGAGCCTAATTTCCGAATGCACTATTTTAAAGGAACCATCCAAGTGACTTAACTTATCCGCAGATAGAGTATTAAACCTATATAAGGAAAGGATAAATTTCATAAGTAATAGCAGCAATTTGATAGTGTATGTTAGGGCACAGAAATTTTGAAGCTAATTATGATATGCTAATAAAACTGATGCTTAGATTGCTATAAATCCTAAGATGGGATTGCCGATGTGTTGAATCTTAGGCATAAATTGGCCGTAGAAACCCACGGCCAAAAAACCGATATGACCGAAATGCAGGAAGTTAAATATTAAAATGTCATAAAGTGACATTTTCTTGAAGTTTTCTAGAGTAATTTTTAAGTAAACCAGAAGTAAGCAACTTATTCTCAAAAGGAGAAACAAATGGCTAAAAATTTGCTCGAACAACTACGAGAAGTAACCATCGTGGTTGCTGATACAGGCGATATTCAAGCAATTGAAAAATTTAAGCCACGGGATGCAACTACTAATCCCTCATTAATTACTGCTGCTGCTCAGATGCCACAATATCAAGAAATTGTGGATGAAACTTTGAAAGGAGCAAGGCAGGAACTGGGACCAGATGCGACTGCTTCTGATGTGGCAAATTTAGCATTTAAGAGACTGGCAGTTGCTTTTGGGCTTAAGATTTTACAAATTGTTCCAGGACGGGTTTCTACAGAGGTTGATGCTAGATTATCCTACGATACAGAAGCAACAATAGCTCAAGGACGAGATTTAATTGCTCAATATGAAGCTGCTGGAGTTTCTCGCGATCGCATCTTAATCAAAATTGCTTCTACTTGGGAAGGTATCAAAGCAGCAGAAGTATTAGAAAAAGAGGGTATTCACTGCAACTTAACTCTACTATTTGGTTTGCACCAGGCGATCGCTTGTGCTGAAGCTGGCGCTACTCTAATTTCTCCTTTTGTAGGACGTATTTTAGATTGGTACAAAAAAGAGACTGGACGAGATTCTTATCCTCCAGCAGAAGACCCCGGTGTATTGTCTGTGACTAAGGTCTATAACTACTACAAGAAATTCGGTTACAATACCGAAGTTATGGGAGCTAGTTTCCGTAACATTGGAGAAATTACAGAATTAGCAGGTTGTGACTTGTTGACTATTTCACCTGCTTTGTTAGGTGAGTTGGAGTCAACAACAGGTGAGTTACCTACTAAACTTTCTGTGGAGAAAGCTGCTCAGTCTGATGCAGAAAAAATTACAATGGACAAAGAAACTTTTGATAAGATGCACGCTGAAGATCGGATGGCATCTCAAAAGTTGGATGAGGGAATTAAAGGTTTCTCCAAGGCATTAGAATCATTGGAAAAACTATTAGCAGATCGCTTGACTAGCTTAGAAGGAGTCACCCATGCAGCAGAAGATATCTTCCATATCTATGACTTAGATGGTGATGGTTTCATTACTCGTGAAGAGTGGGCTGGAACTGATGCTGTATTTGATGCTCTGGATATCAATAAAGATGGAAAAATATCTCCAGAAGAAATGGCATCTGGTTTAGGATCTGTGTTCCAATTAGCTAAAGTTTAATTGTAATTAGGTTTTATCGAAAATTATCCCCACTCTTCATATTTGTTAGAGTGGGGATTTATGTTAATTTTAGTATTGGGAAAAAAATTANATGCTGTATTTGATGCTCTGGATATCAATAAAGATGGAAAAATATCTCCAGAAGAAATGGCATCTGGTTTAGGATCTGTGTTCCAATTAGCTAAAGTTTAATTGTAATTAGGTTTTATCGAAAATTATCCCCACTCTTCATATTTGTTAGAGTGGGGATTTATGTTAATTTTAGTATTGGGAAAAAAATTACTTTCTTTTACTCTTGAGCAAAGAAAATGCTCCAAAAGCAGTAGCAAATAATCCTAATGTTGCAGTAGGTTCTGGTGTAGAGGCACTGGCAGTAACCGTATGCAGAAAATCAACAACAAATTCACCACCATTCTCTTCTATAAATAGGCGGTGTTCTGTAACTCCAGTAAACCAAGATATGTCACCAAATTCGCTAGTGTCAATGGAACCACCAGAAAGAACTCCTGCAATTAATAACTCACCATTTACTTCTACCAGAAGCGGACCACCACTATCAGCACTAGCAGTAGTTCCTTCATTTGTTAGAGGTGAAGAACTACTACCGAAACCGAATAAGGTGTTATTGTAATCAGTTCCATCATCAAAGTCAAGATTGAAAATATTTGACCCAATAACTTCATTATCAACTGGATCGATAGCGCTACCAAAAAAATCAATAACATTTTCGGCAGCCCATCGCAGTCCATCCGGGGTAAACTGATGACCAACGCTACCTAAACCATTGAAACCGAAACCAACTATAGTTGCATCACTTCCAATCAGGTATTCGGGGTTGAAACCAAATAATTTTAAAGGAGTAATTGAGTCTGGAGCAGCTTCAGCCAGTTGAAGTATAGCAATATCTGTACCGTCTAATAGAGAAAAGGTATCATCTTGTTGGAAAATGTTACTTACGGAAATATCTGCTAATATGCTATTTTCTGAATCATCACCGCGAAACAAAACACTCAATTCATCCTCAAAGAAAACATCCTGAACACAATGTTGGGCAGTAAGTACATAATTATCTGCAATTAGTGAACCAGTACAACCACTTTCAAATTCACCTGTTTCAAAATTTCTGAACAAAATATCAGTTACAGCCGTCAAGGGGGCACCTAGTTTTATAGCAGTGTCGGCTCCTGCTGTATCATTTATTACTATACTTTTTACGGGTACTTGAAAACCTTGACTTGCTATGAGACCAAGTACACAACGCAGAGCTATTTGGCTTATATGAATATTTTTGCAAGATTTGAGTATGGAAGGATTAAATATTTTTTGTTGTTTTAAATTGTTGGAAAAGTAGATGCCCATTGCCTGACTCCTTTAAGTTCTAATTTAACCCTCTTTTGTCACTTTCCGGGAATAAAAGTAAAATCTGAATTACTTAATAGTTTATTTATAAGAGATAGAGCGATTTTTTTCTCACAATAAATACAACAACTTGATTTTTGGAGTACGCTCGCTTAGATCCCTTGACTGATAAACGTTATAGAGAAAGGCATTTCGGAGACTGACAGAACAGGATTAAGTTTTCATTGAAGGGAAATGACACTAGATGTATCTGACCCTGACTCGACCCTAGTAATTTATTATTATAAATAAAAGATAGCAATTTTACTTACACTATGGCAATGCTACTTATAGTAATAAATTTTTTTAATTACATTCGTGTAAAATTTTTAAATATAGTGAGGGCGGGATCTTCAGCAAATATTGAGGAGAAAAATATTAAAAATTCTTCATCAAAATTTGATAAATTTAACTTTCAGGGTGTAATTTTTGAAGTTAGGTTTGATTCTGATTGAAGTAGGTTTTAGGTGTTATACAGTTTGATAGATCAATTTTTGCTACAAATCTCTGTTTTCTGTTACCTATAACCAGAAAAATAGGAATAGAGAAGATACAAGATACGCAGCTATTTGACACAAAAAATATAGGGGTTTGGTGACCAAACCCCTACTGACTTCCACTAAAAAGAGTCAATGTAGCAATATTTTTTGAAACTTCTATTATTAAATGCAGTTTCAACTACACCGAAGTCGGGTTTATGACGAATAGACCATAAATATTTTGATGGAAACAAATAAACCCGACTGCTGGACTCAGCTATATTTTAGGGCAAAAGCGTGATATTTTATAGTATAGCCTGATTGAATTACCTATGGTAAAGTTGAGTAATGTTTAGTAAGCGATCGCTCAATTCTTGACTTAAAAGCTCTGACGTGGTATAGCGCCAGCGCCACTGTCCGGGATTAATACTAGGGTCGTTCATGCGAGCGCGGTTATCCAGAGAAAGAATATCTTGCAGAGGGAATATTGCCATATCAGCTACAGAAGAAGAGGCTAAACGTATGAGAGACCAATTGATTTCTTGGATATCGCTATCAGAGTTATAAGCTAGATATCTAGCAACGTGGTGTTTTTCCTCCTGGGTAGCTTTAGACCACCAACCCAGAGTAGTATCATTATCGTGAGTTCCTGTATAAACTATACAGTTGTTGATGTAACAGTGAGGTAAATAGGGATTATTTACATCTCCACCAAAAGCAAATAATAATATTCGCATTCCTGGAAATTCAAAGCGATCGCGCATTTCTTCTACTTCAGGAGTAATAATTCCTAAATCTTCTGCTAGGATAGGTAGACTTCCCANCCACCAACCCAGAGTAGTATCATTATCGTGAGTTCCTGTATAAACTATACAGTTGTTGATGTAACAGTGAGGTAAATAGGGATTATTTACATCTCCACCAAAAGCAAATAATAATATTCGCATTCCTGGAAATTCAAAGCGATCGCGCATTTCTTCTACTTCAGGAGTAATAATTCCTAAATCTTCTGCTAGGATAGGTAGACTTCCCAAAGTTTCCCGTAATTTTTCAAAGAATTTATAACCAGGTGCTTTTACCCATTCCCCATTAATAGCATTCTCTTCCCCTGCTGGCACTCGCCAAAAAGCTTCAAAACCTCGGAAATGGTCTACCCGCACGATGTCTACATATTGTAAAGTTGCTCTGAATCTTTCGATCCACCAAGCAAAGTTAGTATTTATCAAGTTTTCCCATTTATAGACAGGATTTCCCCATAATTGCCCAGTTGCACTAAAATAGTCTGGTGGTACTCCTGCTTTCCATGCAGTTTCTAAGGTTTTTGGGTTGAGTTCAAAATTTTCTGGGTGACTCCAAACTTCAGCACTATGATGGCAGACATAAATGGAAACATCACCGATAATTTTGATATTTCTCTCGTTACAATATTGGCGCAGGTTTTTCCATTGCTCAAAAAACTGAAATTGCAAAAACTTATGATATTGAATACTATCATTTAGAATTTCAGTTGCTATTTTTATAGCATTAGGTTCTCGACGTGCTAAACCTGGTTCCCATTGATTCCATGTTTTGTCTGGGTTAGCTTCATGCAATGCCATAAATAAAGCATAGTCATCTAACCAGTAAGATTGTTCTTCACAAAAAGTTTCGTATTCTGAAGGAATATCTTGTTTGAAGCGATCGTAAGCTTGTTGAAAATATTTAGTTTTGTGAGGAATGACTTCGGCAAAATTTACTCTACTGTATGCGGGATCGCCTTCTGAGGGTAAAGGTGTGAGTTCATCAGCATTTAATAATCCTTTTTCTGCCAATATATCCAGACTAATTAATAGAGGATTTCCCGCAAAAGCGCTGAAGTTCATGGTATAGGGCGAATGTTCATAACCTGTTGGACCGAGGGGTAATATTTGCCAGATTTTTTGCCCACTTCTGACTAGAAAATCAATAAACTCATAAGCTGATTTACCTAAATCCCCGATACCGAATCTACTGGGTAAACTGGTGGGGTGTAGTATGATTCCACTTGCACGTTCAAAAGTCATAGTATTTTTTATATCTCAATAATACTTGAATTTTAGCAGATTATGCAGTTTATAACCGAATATAAGTATAAATG
>NZ_LGSU01001194.1 GCF_002260545.1 Hydrocoleum sp. CS-953
GTGTGGGCAGTGTGGGGAGAGGGGGGGAGTGGGAGAGTGGGAGAGTGGGGAAGATGGTGCATAAGGGTACATTAATAGGGGTGTTTTTCTTCTACAGGACTTACGCAAAGGCACTACATATAGTGTTAACCCTCAAGGTTCTCTGTACATTAGCGATCTAGACTAAGTTCCTCTTAGCGATATAGCTGCCGCTAGGCTCCGCCAACGCCTGAACTACAATAAAATTATCATAAACTGAAAAATTTGATTGAGATTTATATAGATTGTCTGGTATGATTATTGAGTATAAAATTAATTCTTTATGAAGAGTTTTTAATGGACTTTAATTATATAAAATATTGTCAGTATTTAATAAGCAGTCAGAAAAATTACACCTTGACAAATTTAGCCAACCATCTCGAACAAGTTAGCCACGATAAAATTAACCGTCCCATACAAAAATATTGATTTAGGCTCAGAAATTTTGTGGGAAAATGTCAAAGAAGAAATTGTAACTACTGAAGATAGTTATTTGCTGCATTGATGATACAGTTATTAATAAAAAATATTCCCAAAAAATCGATAGCGAAGCTCCTCTGAAAGAGGCACTTGTACGACGTCAGTATAGTGGCAATGAACATGGAGTAGTGAGTGGAATAGGAATAGTTAATTGCTTATATTTTAATCCTCACATAGAGCAATGCAAGGATAATAGATTATCGTATTTATAACCCAGAAACTGATGAAAAAAGTAAAATAGATCATGTAGAAGAAATGATGGTTAATGTAGTAAAAAAGAATAAAATACCAGTAAAAAAAGTATTAATGGATAGCTGGTATGCAACCCAAAGACTCATGGCCTTAATAGATAATTTAGGTAATATTTATTATTGCCCGTTAAAAAGTAATCGTTTAGTAGACGACAGTGGAGGTGTAAAAAAATACCAAAAACTGGAAGAACTAAAATGGAATGAGTTGGAATTAGAATCAGGAAAAGTTATTAAGATTAAAGGAATTCCAGTGAGATAAAAAAGTCAAATTATTCTGGGCTACTGTTTCCACAAACTTCAGCAGAATATATTGCTACTAATGACTTGAAGCAATCCTCTACAGATGATGTAGAGTTTGAGTCACTTGCCTAGATGGAAAATAGAAGAATTTCACTCCAGAATTAAGCAATTAACAGGACTTGAATTTTGGATTGGGTCGTCGGGCAAAAATTCAAATAAATCATATTGCTTGTGCTATGTTAGTCTGGAATCATTTGAAAAAAATGGCAACTCTTTTAGGAATAACTATTTATCATCTTAAACATCAACTATTGTCTAAATATCTAGTATCTGAACTTAAATATCCTACAATTAAAATGACTGTTATTTAAGTTTTGATGGATTGTTTATAATCAGCAAAGCTTGGCGATCGCTATAATTTTTTTTAGCGTTGGCGGAGCCTAGCGGCAGCTATATCGCTTGATTTACCATGCCCTATATATAGTGTCCTTGCGTAAGTCCTGTTCTATTCTATTTCTCTCACTCCTGACTCAAGAGCCAAAAACCTCAACCTTTCCAAAGATACCAAATCGCTTCTATAGTGCTACGCGCAAGTCAGAAGTAATCTCGAACTATAACAATTCACTTTTAAATATGTCACAAATAGAATATGAAATAATTTGCTAAGGTTATTATATCGTCAAAGTTTTGAGCCGAGAAAATCTTGTTTTGTAAGCATTCAGCTATTAGCTGACTGCTGACTGCTAATAGTCTGGCCAAAGTACAGGACTAATTAAAATTAGTTGACGATCTTTTTCTTTGCTGACGGCTGAGAGCTGACGGCTGAATACTTATCTTGTTTTTGACTTTTGACTTTTAAATTTTAACTTTTGATTTAAAAATTATGCGTCTAATTGGCTTAACTGGCGGTATTAGCACGGGAAAAACTACTGTCTCTAATTATTTGAGTAAAAATTACCAGTTTCCAATTTGGGATGCAGATATTTATGCGCGGGAAGCTGTGCAACCTGGCTCATCAATTTTAGAGAGTATAGTAGAACACTATGGTAAAAATATTGTCTTACCTAATGGTAACCTAGATAGGCGAAGATTAGGAGAGATTGTTTTTAATGATAAAAAAGAGTTACATTGGTTAGAGCAAAAGATTCACCCTTATGTTCGCGATCGCTTTGAGCAGAATATTCAGCATTTTATGGTAAAAAATAGTGAATCTGGGCAGAAAAACTCTATACAATATCAAAACCCTACAGTAGTATTAGTAATACCATTGTTATTTGAAGCTAAGATGACGGACTTAGTAACAGAAATTTGGGTTATATATGCTACTCCCCAAAAACAAATAGAAAGATTAATGAAACGTGACTGCTTGACTCAACAACAAGCTTACACTCGAATTAATAATCAGATGTCCCTAGAAGAAAAATGTCAAAAGGCGGATATAGTTGTGGATAACTCCTCTACCCTAGAAATCTTGTTGAAACAAGTAGACTCAGCGATCGCTTACCCACAGGATAATTGAGTTTCTGGCCTAAATAAACACTTAAATTCATAAAAAGCTATTACCCCTTTTATCCTGAAGCCACTGCATAACATTTGTATTAAGTAGTAGTAACTCCTTGTATGGACAATGGAAAATTACCATGAGTCTCTACTTATCTATTGATATTTCTATCATAATCTCTATGATGGTCTCCCGCAAGTTCTGCAGCTTACAATTAAATAATTCAACCTCAAATATCCACAGGTTTTTAACTCCAATTCGGATATTTTTTAATGAACGAGGTAGTGGACGAGATAAAATGTAGTTTAGTAACTTAAAATTAATAACTATACAGTCAAGTCACAAATTAATTCCAGGTACTCCCCCGAATCAAGTTGATTTAACTATCAATTAGATTGGTAGAGCATCTGGAATTAGTTTTTTTGAGAGCAAGGAAGAAGTAAGAATTCAATAATTAATAATTAATAATTAACAATTAATAATTAATAATTAATAATTAGAGAGTGAATGCACAAGTAAAGATTACGAGGGTTAGAGTGATTAATTTTCGGTGGGTGGGGTGCGGAAAGTTAAATTTTGGTTCCGGTTCATAATTATTGTCGCCTCACCCTCCCCACCCTGCACCTGGATTTAATATTCCTTTTACAAACAGTTTCTTAATAATACCAATTCCCATGCATTATTACTCTACTTGGGCGATACTTCAGTTATTAATTTTTCGATACAATCAGAATGATTTTTTTTGCTTATTTTAGCTAGTTTAATGTTAATTATTCTTATGTTTTCTTCTATTGCACGGACATTACATAACAAAACTGCGTTTTCCGTTCCGGAATGCTCCGCAAACATCTTGCGCAGCAAAACGTCCCTAAAATCCCCTACTCCTCTACTCAACAAAATGTATAAAAGTTTTTGATAAATGGCATAATTACCTCTTCTTGAAAAGAATAGGATTGGTTAAAAGGGAATTTTTTTTCTCCTTTACAGTGCTTTTCAGATTGATAAACTACATCGTCACAACCAAAACCTTGTAGGGACTAACCATGGTTAGTCCCTACTGTGGTCTACTGAAATGAAAACCGCTGTAAAGGAGAGACTTTAAACCCTTATTTTTCGGTAAGAAGGAAGAAGGAAGAAATATTTCGGATAATTAGTTATCAAAAAGTTTTTGTTTGTAGTTGTGCGTAGAAAATCATCCCACCAATTACCGAATAATTAAGCTTTAAAACCTCTCACTCGCCGTGGAGAAACAATGAATTTATTTTCCTTTTATTCAATCCTTTCCCTAAAAGGAATAGGTAATTATCAATTATCCATTATCAATTATCAATTATCAATTATTGAACAATACCTATTTTTTGCTATTCCCTAGAGGAAAAAAAGGTGGTGTTAGACATAAACTGATAATTTTCTGGAGAACTCACTCGCCAACTTTCATCACCTAGCACTTCCAAAACTTGATGGTGATATTGCAACAAGGTAGGTCGGTGTCCGACACTAATATAAGTAGTTGATAAAGTTTGCAAATGTTGGTAAAGACTTTGTTCGTTTTGCACATCTAAGGCACTCGTTGCTTCATCTAAAATTGCATAACGGGGTTTAGTTAGCAATAAACGAGCAAAAGCTAGGCGCTGTTGTTCTCCCATTGACAACATATTATCCCAATCTTCAACAGTATCTAAACCACCAAGTCTTTCAGCTAAGTCTGGTAAGTTAACTTGTTTTAGCACTCGATAAATTTCTTCATCAGAAATATTTAAGTCAGTCCGTGGATATAACAGTTGATCTCGCAAGGAACCTAAAATCAGATAAGGACGTTGTGGCAAANCTAGGCGCTGTTGTTCTCCCATTGACAACATATTATCCCAATCTTCAACAGTATCTAAACCACCAAGTCTTTCAGCTAAGTCTGGTAAGTTAACTTGTTTTAGCACTCGATAAATTTCTTCATCAGAAATATTTAAGTCAGTCCGTGGATATAACAGTTGATCTCGCAAGGAACCTAAAATCAGATAAGGACGTTGTGGCAAAAATAGAATCTCTTCTAATTTTGGTCGGTAAATTGTTCCGCTGCCAGAATTCCATAAACCAGCGATCGCTCGCAAAATAGAACTCTTTCCGCCACCACTCATCCCCATAATTAACAGTCCTTCTCCCGGTTGTAATTCTATCGATACATTTTTAACTAAAGTTCTTTGATAATTAGGGGTTTGCAAAGTAAGATGCTGTAAGCTTAAACGTGAGTCTTCAACAGTATCAATTGTTTTACTATCCTCTACTGATGATACTTTTGGTTCTTCTAGAACTTTGACAAAACTCTCTAAACGTTCAATTCCTGCGATAAAACTGGTGAGAAATTCAAACATCCTAACTATTATATTCAAGGATCTAAAGACCTTTCCAAAAGCTCCATTCGCTTCTTGTATTGCTCCCACTTCCAACCCTGGTTCCCCTGCCAAAATTCTCGGACCAATAACTAACGCTGGTAACATCCAGGTAATATAACCATATACGTTTTGAAAAATATCTAAGTTTCTCTCCCAAGTAATCACTTTATTATAAATACTTAAAACTGGAGCAAATATCTGTTGAATGTAGGTAAATTCTCTATTAGCTCCATTATAAAAAGCAATTGATTCAGCATTCTCTCGAATTCTCACTAAACTAAATCGAAAATTTGCCTCTCGTTTCAGTTGTTCTTTTTTAATTGGAATCAAAATTTTACCAAAACCTATAGTTGTAATTAGCATACCTCCGAGAGAATATATCACTAAAATTAGAACCAAGAAATTTGATTTTTCCCAAAGTAAAATTCCAAATTGAACCAGGTTAATAATTGCCAAGGTAAACTGCCTAAATAGAGTTATAGAACGATGACAAAATGAGGCAATATCTTCTGCAATTCGCTGGTCTGGATTATCAATTTCTCGATAGAAAGTATTGACTTTATAAAAACAATTATTTTGCAAATATTTATCTAAATAAAATTTAGTCAACCACCCTCTAGAATAAAGACGAATTTTATCTTCTATATACTGCCAAGTAGCAACAGTCACAGCTAATACAATCGAAGCACCAATATAGAAAAATGCAGATTGCCAGAATCTCTCAGAGTCCAAATCAACTAAAGCAGAAATTAATTCTCCTTGTTGTTTTAGTTGATTAACTCCTATAGTTGAATCTAAACTGAGAAAACAAAGCAGCAATATAAGTAAACCAATTGCTCGCCATTTCTCTGGAGATTCCCACCAATATAGTTTACCAATTGACCAAAAACTCTGGAAAGCATGGAAAAAAAGTTTTATATTTTTCATTTTCTATATTTAATATGAATCAACTTTGTTAGCTGTACAGTCTTTGACTGTAGTTAACGGAACACCTTTACGAGTGACGGAATAAACAATATCGCAACTTGGAAAATCTTCTTGCCACTTGAAACGATGAAAAAATAAATAATAATCTGGTTGTTCTAATTTTATTTTTTTTAACTTACTTTGATCAATGATCGTAAAATCAGGTTCAGCAAAAGGTTTTGCTGAGTATAAACTCCAAACTCTTGGAACAACTACGATATCTCCTTTTTTCCCATTCTGATTAATCCATTCCATACCCTTTCTCATACTTAATCCCCAATAATCAGTTTCATATTGCTCGTGGGCAGCTTTTAAGCCACCAAAAACTCTGTTAAAATAAATATATTCATAGGGATGTAATGTTACCATATCAAAGAGAATAATCAGAACTCCTAGTAAAGTTACCCCTACTAACCAACTTTTAAACCTGGGTTGAGCAATCTGTTGATAACTCCAAATTAAACCAACAGATGTAATCAGAGCAATTCCTGGAATCACAAAAATAAAGTGTCTTAACCCATCATATAGGGTGGAACTTTTGATAATCGCAATCATTGGTAACAGGAATATTTGCAAGATAACTAAAATACTATAGGCTTTTTGGCGATCGCTAAATTGATGATAGTTTCGGGTTAGACCAATTAAACCTAACAAAAAGTAAAATAGTAACAGTGAAGGAGTCGTAATCAGAAACCAGGTAGGAAGATAATTCCAGGGAACTTCAGAACCTTTAATAAATTCTCCTTTAAATAAAACCAATCCAGGCCATTCATGCTGGGAAAAATAGCTGATGGCATCCCAAAACCAACGAAAAGGGTTTGACCAAGAAGAGGGGGTAACGCAGAAAAGAGTGATTGCCCAACTGACCGTCATTAAAACATAATTAACTAGGTAAAATTTGAGAAATTTTCCTATATTGTTTCGGGGAATTAATATTAAAGATACCAACCCTACAAATCCCAACATCATAAACCCACCAGTCCGAATACCACTGAGCAACCCTACTAAAATACCATAGCCGATCACTCTAATGCTAGTGCGCTGAATTCCCCAAAAAAATAGTGAATTTGAGTTTTGTTTGATTTCTTCAACAATATATGCTCCTAGATAAATACAAAGGCTAAATAAAGCAGCAAAAGGAATATCTCTAGGATTAAAAAAACTATGCCCCCAAAATCGCGGAAAAAGAGCGAGCATTAGAGGAGCTAACCAAGCCCATTTTTTTCCATAAAGGAGTGTAATGCCTCCAGCGACAGATAGGTAGCTAATTAGAGAAACACAAAAGGTAAAAATGTGCTTAGTTAAAAAGCGATCGAGAACCATAATTTCTGAATCAACTGCTGACAGGTATGGTTCTAAGGGAGGACGAGAAAATAAATGAGTTTCGAGCCAATGCTTAACTTGAAAAATGATTTCAGCCACCTTATCAAAAACAATTCCATAAAATTTCAAATCTGATGGTATTGTTTTTCCTTCCTGAATGAATTCCCAATTCCATTGAACAATTTTAAGATATAGATGCTCGTCAACCGATATCCCATGATGATTTACAGTCGAAAGACCAATCAAAGTAATCAGGGCTAAAACTGCTCCTAGCTTGATATAACTTTTGTTAAGATGTTCGAGAATGTGACTTAAATTCATTTGGTGGTGTCTCCTGTACTTAATACTTGGCGAATTTTCTAATAAATAAAACAAGCCAATAAATGATCTGGGGTTCAGGGGGAGTATGATTAGGTATAATGCAGCAATTTAATATATTTGAGAATATACCTGGCGTTATTCAAGTAGAGCAAAAAAACTCTTTTTCTTAAGATTTATACTTTTCGGACTCTTTTTCCTCTCCCTAATAAGTCAAAATTCAAAATTCAAAAGTTATTTTGGAGTTTTGACCAAACAAGCTAAGACACTTGTAATGTTTTGACAAT
>NZ_LGSU01001195.1 GCF_002260545.1 Hydrocoleum sp. CS-953
TTTTGATGCTGTGCATTATAGTTACTAAATCTATAGAAAAATATTCCTTGACTTAGTTTTAATTAAGTGTTACCTTAACGGGGTGAACTACAACACCCTCTATCCCATTGCTAAAAGCGTTTGGGACTGCTTTTCGTATCGGTGTTTAAACTTCCATTGACATCAGCATTGTATTTGACACCATTTGAAGCTTTATAAAGTCCTCTTTTCACTCGTTTACCACTAAATCTGTGTTTAACACCTTTTTGATAAACTGGTAAGTCGTCCCAGTCTAAAAAACTAGCAATTGAAGTATAACTTTCTTCATTAATTATGACTTTGATTCCTACTAATTTGGCTTTGTATTTTAGCTGTTCAATTAACTTGAAAAAAGGAATTTGAACAAAATTTTGATTGTTTTTTTTGCCAAGATTTAGGCTTTGTTTCCAGTTAGGATTATTTCCTATTACTAAAATTCCTATCTCCCAGCCTATCAGATGATTAATAATATATCTGCTAGTCTTATGGAGATAATCATCAATCTTTAAATTTCTTTTTGTCGATAATCTTTGGATTCGATTACTACTTTTAGTCTCCTTTAATTCTGACTGTAGTTTCCCCTTTTTCTTATTATAGAATTGATTAATTGATTTGACTGGTCTGCCGTTAATAATTAAGGGTTGAAAACCTTTTTTATTTGATGTTACAGTCGCCAAATTATTCACTCCCAAATCTACAGAAGCTACATTATATTCAGACAAATCTAATTTGACTTCAATGGCTTCGTAAACCACTTCTACCACATAGTAATTAAGCTTAGGAATTATTCTCACTTGTTGCAGAGCAGAGTAATTTATTTTACTCTCAAAAAATAGCTCACTTTTTGATAGTAATATCTTCTGATTTTTGACTAATTGAGGTTTACTAATCGCTTGTTTTGTATAAACTAGAATATTCCTCCCTTTCTGTTTATGTTTATATTTTGGCAGTTTCGGACGGCTTTTAAACTTGCTTGGACATTCATTATAAGCTCTGATAGCTTGAAAAAAACTTTGCCAATTTTTATCTAAAAGAATCAAAACCTGTTGAGAAACTTTCGCCGGTATTGCTTGATAATCTGCTCCCGACTGTAATAGTTTTTGAACCTTGTTATAATTTAGATAATTTCCTTTATTAATAAACTCTTGTCTAACTATGTAGTTAGCCATGTTGTAGAGATTTTTAGACAAGAAAGCTAGAGCATCAAGTGGTTTATAATTGGGATGATTTTTTTTAATAATAGTACGTTCTACTAACTGCATTATCCCTCCTGTAAACATTTAACGAGCTGTTCTGCTTTCCTTTCTCAGTCTAAGATATTTTTAGTTGNGATTTTTTTTAATAATAGTACGTTCTACTAACTGCATTATCCCTCCTGTAAACATTTAACGAGCTGTTCTGCTTTCCTTTCTCAGTCTAAGATATTTTTAGTTGTTTTCCTATGTTTTTCTATAAAATCAATAAAACTTTACAATACTACTAATAGACCAGTATTTCTCCTGTGATTCTTGTGATTCCTCTTTAGCTAGAGGATGTATTAACAGATGAACATGATCTGGCATAACAACTAAAACAAAAACATTATATCGCTTTCTATGAAAGAAAAGACAAGCATCTAAAACAATTTGTCTAGCTGCTGGAGTCAATTCAAGCCTTTGCCAGGTTTTAAAAGTTATGAAATATACCGCTCCATCAAATTCCCAGTGAGGTAAATCTCTTTTTGTAATTTTGAGTTTTGGGTTTTTCATCTAATTGTTAGAAGCTTAAATCAGTTGATTTTTACTTAATAGTATATCTCTATCTCTTGTTTGTTATTTGTTATCTATCTATGATTTGTGGCACAGGCTTCCAGCCTGTGTAATGTCATGTATGTATGTAATCATGTATCTCTAATTGTTTATCTGTTTGTTTGTTGTGTGTTTTTGTATTGTTATCTCAAATGGGAACAGCCCAGAGGGCTATTCCACTTGTATGATAGTATTCTATGATAGTAATTGAAAAAAAATGACTACTCAACTACCGAAAAATGACTCCCCAAAACGCCGTATTTTTTCTCAAGAGTCATGGGAACAAATATCTTCCCCTGAAGAATTTGACCAATTAATACAAGTAGTTAATATCAAAGACTGGCTATCTTTTGCCATATTTGGCGGTCTAGTATTAGGTAGTATTTTATGGAGTATTTTTGGCAAAATACCTATTACTGTAACTGGAAAAGGAGTATTAATTCGCCCCCGACAAGTAGTAGAATTTCAATCAGCAATTCAAGGTAATTTAGAGTCTCTAAAAATTAGGGATGGAGAGTGTGTCAAAAAAGATGATGTACTGGCAACTATCGATCCATCTCAACTTAAAAAACAGTTAGAGTTACAACAGGAAAAGCTAATTCTTCTGCAAACTCAAGCAGTAGATACTCAACAGTTAGAAAGTCAACGAACTGAATTAGAAATAGATGGTTTGACAAGTAAAGCGGAAAGTTTAAGACAACGTTTGCAAGATACTCAAAATCTTACACCTACTCTACAAAATAATACTTTAAAAGCACTCCGGGAAAAACGCCAGACTTTGGAGCAACGTTTACAGGATATGCAAGCTGTTACTCCCATATTAAAAGAGGAAAAATTACAGGAAATTAATAAACAACGAACAAGTTTAGAAAAACGTTTGGGAGATGCTAAACAATTAACTCCCGAATTGAGAGATAAAAAATTACAGGCGATCGCTGAACAAAAAATTACTCTTCAGCAACGCTTAGAAAATGCTAAAAATTTAACTCCTATTTTGCGAGATAAAAATGAGTTAGCATTACAACAACAACGAGAAAGTTTACAACAACGTTTGAAGGATGCTAAAGAGTTAGTTCCTATTTTTCAGAAGAGATTAACACAACGTCAGGAATTATTTGAGGAGGGTGCTATTTCTCAAGATAATTTATTACAAACAGAACAAGAATTTCGGCAAAATTTACAGTCTATTGGTCAAATTGAAGCTGAATTAAAACAATTAGAAGTACAGGAAACAGAAACTACAGAAAAATATTTAGAAAATTTCAGTAATATTAGCGAAATTGAGGATAAACTCAAAGATTTAGAAGTGGAGGAAGTAGAAACTAACCAGAGATATTTAGATAATATCAATACTATTAGAGAAATTGAAACTGAGTTACAGGCGTTAGATTCACAAACGACGGAAAATTCTAAACAATTTCTCGATAATCTCAATCAAATTAATGAAATAAAAGTACAGTTACAGGAAGTTAAATTACAAGAAACGGAAGCCCTGGAAAAATATTTAGAAAACCAGAATACAATTGCACAGTTAAAAGTAGATTTACAAGATTTAGATACCCAGAGAAAACGTTTGGAACAAGAAAATTTAGAAGCAGCTAATAGTCGCAAAAATCAAATAGAAGAGGTTAACCGAGAAATTGCTAAGTTGGAAAAAGAGGTGGCTGATAATAGTAAAATTATTAGTCCGGTAGATGGATGTGTTTTGGAAATTAAAAGCACTGTCGGACAATATGTAAATCCTGGTACTTCTCTGGGTAAAATTAATGTTCAAGGAAGGTCTACATCTGAATTAGTAATGGTTAGTTATTTCCCTGTTAAAGATGGCAAGCTGATTAAATTTGATATGGAAATTAATATTACTCCCGATACTGTGAAACGAGAAAGATTTGGCGGAATTATTGGTAATATTACTTCTATTTCTAATTTTCCTGTGACTAAAGAAGGTGCAAATTTTGTAGTAGGAAATCCAGAAATTGTAGAAAATATTATTGGGGAAAGTGGCGGGCAAATTGAAGCTTATGCTCAACTTAAAAAAGATGATAATACCTTCAGTGGTTATCAATGGTCTTCAAGTAAAGGACCACAACAAAAATTAACTGCGGGTACGACTATAACAACACGAGTAAAAGTTGAGGAAAGAGCGCCTATTACTTTTGTTTTGCCAATACTAAGAGAATGGAGCGGAATTTAGAATTCAAAAGTCAGGTGCATTAAGCTCCACTTCCTTATAAAACTCAAAATCCTGATTATTATTTAGGGGAAGTAAGGGGTTTTTTACAACAAGTCGGGTAATAAGTGGCTATACAAAATTAATTACCTATTCTGTCATAAAATTACGCAACTATATTTGACATTGCAAGTAGCCTGAAGTCAAATGATAGAGGAATCTTATCAATTTTTGGAGATGTCTAATTACTTGCATAACAATCTACAATGCCAGCCTCAAAGTTAAACAAGCCGACACCACTATTTAATATATTTAAAATAAACATTAGTTGAATCTAAAAATCAGACTCTAAATTAACTAGCATTTTGGGGTTGATTTTCGTCTAGTTCCGTATCTCGGAAAAATTTGCGAATAATTTCAACATCAGGCTCTGTCTCAATCCAGAGACGGGCACCACCTGCTTGACTTCTGTTAGGTTTATGAGGTCGATAGACAATTTTGCAGTTTCCCAGAATTTCTACTTCGTGGCAGCGGTCATTTCTGTCTCCTTGTTTAACAGAAATGGCTGGAAAAGATGTGCCGTGGTCTCGGTTATGGTCAATTTCTCTTCGCAATACATGGATAAAAGTATTNGGTCGATAGACAATTTTGCAGTTTCCCAGAATTTCTACTTCGTGGCAGCGGTCATTTCTGTCTCCTTGTTTAACAGAAATGGCTGGAAAAGATGTGCCGTGGTCTCGGTTATGGTCAATTTCTCTTCGCAATACATGGATAAAAGTATTGCCTGTGCGGAATCCTTTATTCCAAGTTCCTTCAGGACCACGGCGACCAGGGGTAATTTCTGGCATTCCTCTACCATTTAAAGGAATTACCCACAACCGTTTAACTTTTTCGGCTCCTTTGAGACGACCTTGCCTGAGAAGTAATCTGAGTCTAGCAGTAGAAATATTTAAAAGAAAAGCTGCTTCTGTTGTACCAACTTTATTTGGTTTAGTTTCAGTGTTTGTATCTTTCATAAACTGTTTCGGAATAGATATTCTATGAACTGGATAACCAAATACCCATCAAACCACAAATGATTTAATTTGGCAAGAATTTTTGATTTTCCAGTATTGACTTTAATAGTAATCTCAGTAGGAGATTTTACAATTACCGAAAATCTCAACTAAATTTGGTTTAGTAGTTATATCTTCCATAAACTGTTTCGGAGCAAATTGAGGATATGAAAATTTGACTGACCTATATAGATAGTCGAAAATTTCTCACAGACTTTTCCAGAATATTTGCTTTTTCTAGAGGTAAGTATAAATTTCCTGAAGTGGAGCGATCGCCTCAACCATCCCCTCAACTTTTTGCCAGTTTTTCTGAGGAGATGAAAATTTCACTTTTATATATAGATAGTCGAAAATTTGCCAGAAATTTTTCCAGAATATCTGTTCTTTCCAGACGTAAGTAGATATTTTCTCTTTGTGGAGCGATCGCCTCAACCACCCTCTCAACTTTTTGCCAGTTTTTGTTAGAGATGAAAATTTTCCTTCTATATATAGATAGTCGAAAATTTGCCAGAGACTTTTCCAGAATATTTGCTCTTTCTAGAAGTAATTAGAGATTTTTTGAAGTGGAGCGATCGCCTCTTGCCTACCCCCCAACTTTTTGCCAGTTTTCTTAAAAGATGAAAATTTCACTCTTATATATAGATAGTCGAAAATTTCTCAGAGACTTTTCCAGAATATTTGCTCAATCAACAGATAAGTAAAGATTTTCTCTTTGTGGAGCGAGCGACTCTTGCCTCCCTTCGACTTTTTGCCAGTTTTCCTCATATAGATAGTCGAAAATTTGCCAGAGACTTTTCCAGAGTATTTGCTCTTGAGCGAGGTAAGTAGAGATTTGCTGAAGTCGAGCAATTGCCTCAAGCCTCCCATCGACTTTTTCCCAGTTTTTATGAGGAGATGAAAATTTTCCTTCTATATATAGATAGTGAAAAATTTGCCAGAGACTTTTCTAGAATATCTGCTCTTTCCAGACGTAAGTAGATATTTTCTCTTTGTGGAGCGATCGCCTCAACCGGACCCTCAACTTTTTACCAGTTTTCTTAAAAGATGAAAATTTCACTTCTATATATAGGTAGTGAAAAATTTGCCAGAGACTTTTCCAGAATATTTGCTTTATCTAGAGTTAACTAGTGGGACTTACACAACTTAACTGGCCAAATTAGACTATAATGCTTGGTCTACAATAATTTTACGTCTCCCGCGATCGCGGAATCTANCTAGTGGGACTTACACAACTTAACTGGCCAAATTAGACTATAATGCTTGGTCTACAATAATTTTACGTCTCCCGCGATCGCGGAATCTATGAAAGAAACAACCCCTACTGCAATGCCCCCTTGCGCGTGAAAGGTGGTGTCAACAGTTTGATGATTGTTGGAAAAACCTACCCCAAAAAACAGGATTCCGCCACTATTTGGGTGGATTACTAGGGGAAAGTGAAAGAAAAAACATATCACGAACATTGCCAATAACTCTATTGGAGTTGTTTATAATCGGTTACATCATTTCATAGCAGATTCTCCTTGGCAACCAACTCAAATTAATCAACGTCGTATAGAAATAATTAACAAACGTTCCCAAACCAAATTCAAGAAAGGATTTAGTTTAATTTTAGATGACTCTGGACATCGAAAAAGTGGTAATTTTACGTCTGGAGTCGGCCGACAATATATTGGAGAAATCGGTAAAACAGATAATGGAATAGTAACTGTAACAACTCATCCGATACGATGGCAAAAAAAGTTTCCCTTTAGATATTAAGTTATATGAACATTCAAGTTCTTTACCAGAGGGAAAAGATGATAAATTATTTCAGAAAAAGCCAGATATAGGAATAGAGCTAATAGACCGCAGCCTCAACAGAGGCCATCGTCCAGGAATAGTTTTAATTGATGCTGGTTATGGTATGGGATACAACATTTCTGAAAAAACTTGGGAGTTAGGGAATTAAAATACTTAGGAGGAATCGCAAAAAACCGAAAAATAGTAGTCAAACAAAAATCCAATGAAGAAATAGAAACTAGAATAGATGAAGCACGCTAAAAGCATACCAATGGAGGAATTTGAACCGATTATCTTAAGTGTAGAAAAAACAAAAACCGTTTGGGTAACAACATTTACAGCATCAATTTCACGCCTTCAAGGAGAAAGAACTTTTGAAGCGCGTTATGAATGCTAGTTCTATAGAAGAGGCCACAGAAATTGATTATTTTATTACCAATGTTGAACTTGAAAAAGTAACATCTGAGTGGATAGTAAATAGCTACTCAAATAGAAATTGGATAGAGGTTTTTTACAGAGAAGCGCTCATGATGGTTAGGATTAAAAGAGTATCAAGTTAGAGATAAATGGAGTTTAGAACGTCATTTTATCCTGGTCCGATCGTGCTTATACTTTTATCATTTGTCATAAGTTAACTGGGGGACGTGCATTGGCAATGGGGAAATAAACCTTTGAAGACATTTACTGATGCTTTAGAAGCTTTTCGTACAGCCATGTATGCACCGTTTTGTTAACTGGTTAACTAACAACATTGACGTCTTTGCCTTTCACAAAAAGAGTTTGGGCTATATTTGGGCTTAAGATGAGAAGTGTAAACTTCGCCCAAAGTCTTATATAATCTCGCTTTTTGCAATTAAAAATTTACTTGATAAATCAGCTGTAAAATGTTGTGTAAGTTCAGTAGCGATCGCGGGAGACGTAAAATTATTGTAGACCAAGCATTATAGTCTAATTTTACCAGTTAAGTTGTGTAAGTCCCACTAGA
>NZ_LGSU01001196.1 GCF_002260545.1 Hydrocoleum sp. CS-953
TCCTCTAGCCACAAAACATTTATTAGTGAATCAAGAATCGAAAAAATAATTGTCAAATCTGACTATTGCGATATACGCATCGGGTAGAAAATCAAACCTAGAGAGCAAGACAACTGAGAGTTAATTTCCACTGCCAGAAAATATGTGACTATTATTTCTCTACCGGAAATTTCCTCCTCCACCTCCGACAGTTCTCACACTTCCCACACTTCCCACACTCCCCACACTCCCCACACCTCCTACACTCCCCATCTCCCTTTCAGCTATAATTCAGGAATCTTCAACAATAGAAAGAAAAAGCCTTACCCCATGCTAAAAAACGACCCACTTTGGTTCAAAGACGCCATAATTTATGAAGCACCAGTTCGAGCATTCGCCGATAGTAACGGTGATGGAATAGGAGACTTTCGCGGACTTACAGAAAAATTAGACTACCTCCAAGACCTAGGCATAACAGCAATTTGGACCCTACCATTTTTCCCCTCCCCCCTCAGAGACGATGGTTATGACATTGCCGATTATAGAAGTATTAACCCCATTTACGGCAACCTAGAAGACTTCCAAGAATTTCTCGACGCTGCCCACGATAGAGGTATTCGAGTCATTATCGAACTTGTAGTTAACCATACCTCCGACAAACACCCCTGGTTCCAAAGAGCGCGTCGTGCCCCAAAAGGTAGCGTAGAAAGAGACTTCTATGTTTGGAGCGACAGTCCTGATAAGTACCCAGAAGTCCGCATTATTTTCCAAGACTTTGAAAATTCTAACTGGGCTTATGATTCTGTAGCTCAAGCTTACTATTGGCATCGGTTTTTCTACCATCAACCAGACCTCAACTATGAAAACCCTGCCGTACAAGAGGCAGTTTTAGAAGTGGCAGACTTTTGGTTAGACATGGGAGTTGATGCCATGCGCCTTGATGCAGTGCCTTATCTTTGTGTTGAAGAAGGTACTAACTGTGAAAATTTGCCGGGAACCCATGTCTTCCTGAAAAAGTTACGGGCGCATATCGACCAGAAATACTCCAACCGAATGTTATTAGCAGAGGCTAATCAATGGCCGGAAGATGCTGCTAAATATTATGGAAGTGGGGATGAATGTCAGATGAATTTCCATTTTCCTTTAATGCCTCGTTTATTTATGGCTTTGCGGATGGAGGATAATTTTCCTATTTCTGACATTCTCAATCAAACTCCTTCTATTCCTAATAATTGTCAGTGGGCTTTGTTTTTGCGAAACCATGATGAGTTGACTTTGGAAATGGTGAGCGACGAAGACCGAGATTATATGTATAAGGCTTATGCTCAGGATACTCAAGCCAGAATAAATTTGGGTATTCGTCGCCGTTTAGCTCCTCTTTTAGGAAATGACCGTCGGCAAATAGAGTTGCTGAATAGTTTACTTTTGTCTTTGCCTGGTACTCCCGTTCTATATTATGGGGATGAAATAGGTATGGGGGATAATATTTATTTGGGCGATCGTAATGGTGTACGGACTCCTATGCAATGGAGTGCTGACCGTAATGCTGGTTTTAGTCGTACTAATCCTCAAAAGTTATATGCTCCAGTTATTGTTGACCCTGAATATCACTATGAAACTATTAATGTAGAGGCTCAAAGGTCTAATTCTAATTCTTTGTGGTGGTGGATGAAGCGTTTGATTTCTACTAGGGAACGTTTTCAAGCTTTTGGTCGTGGTTCGTTTGAGTTACTACATCCTGAAAATAGGAAGGTTTTGGCTTTTACTCGGACTTACTCTGGTCAACATATTTTGGTAGTGGCTAATCTCTCCCGTTTTGTACAAACAGTAGAGTTAGACTTATCAGCTTTCAATGGTATGGTACCTGTGGAAATTTTTGGTCGGACTAAGTTTCCGACTATTCAGGAATATCCTTACTTTTTTAGTTTGAGTGCTTATGCTTTTTATTGGTTTACTCTACAGCCACAACAAACTTATGTTGAAACTTTAAGACCTTTGAGTAAACCTCCTGTTTTGACAGTGGCAGAAAATTGGAAAAATATATTTTCTCAGCCAGAAAGTAAGAAAAAGTTAGAGTCAATTTTACCTAATTATTTGAGTGGCTATCCTTGGTTTAGGGGTAAAAATAAAGTAATTCAATCTACAGAAATAATAGAAGTAATTCCGATTGATTATCAACAGAAAGAAACTGCTTTAATATTTCTAGAATTTCACTATACAGAAGGTCCGATAGAAACTTATTTAATTCCTTTGAGCTATTTAGGTCAGTCGGAAATAAGTTCTCAAATTCCTCCCCAAAAAATTATTGCTGAATTACAGATACAGCAGCAAGATAAAACTGGAATTTTGTTTGATGCTTTAGCGCAAAGAGATTTTTTAAATATACCCTTAGCAGCTATCAACAAAAAACAAAAACATCAAGGAAATAGTGGTTTTATTCAGGGAAATAAAACTCATGTATTAGCAGAGATAATGCAGGCAACTACAGAAGATATTCAGCCACATATTTTGTCTGAAAGACACGATAAAACTTTAATTAATTTCGGCACAAGGTTAATACTTAAATTATTCCGAAAACTAGAATATGGTATTCATCCAGAACTAGAAAATGGGAACTTCTTAACAGAGATATCAAAAACTCAAAATTCAGCAATTTTAGGGAATATTTCTCAAACAGCAGGATATCTAGAATATCACCGACAAGGAACTAACTTAATTACTATTGGCATATTAGAAGAATTTATTCCAGAAGCAAGAGACGGTTGGTCTTATACCTCTGATGCTTTGAGGGATTATTTTGACCGAATAATGGTAGAACAAACATCTGTAAATCAGTTAGAAATTCCTGGAATTACTGTTAATAATAGTTTGAATATTGAGATTACTGAATCAGTCTACGATGTGATTGGTTCTTATATTAATGTAGCCGAAAATTTAGGTAAGGTTACAGCAGATATTCATAACGCTTTAGCCTCTGATTCAGAAAATCCCAACTTTTCTCCCGAACAGTTTACGCCTTTTTATCAAAGGTCGGTTTATCAATATATGAGAAACCAAACAGGCAAGATTTTATTAAAGTTGAAAAAGCACCTATCAAAATTTTCAGAAGATACGCAACAATTAGCTAAAAGTGTGATTAATCGTCAAGACATAATTATGGAACATTTAGGTTCGGTAGTCGAACGAAAAATTACCGCTATCCGTACCCGTTGCCATGGAGATTATCATTTAGAAAATGTTTTATTTACAGGTAAAGATTTTGTCATTATTAATTTTGAAGGAGAAGCTACTCGACCTTTAAATGAACGTCGCATGAAACGTTCTCTGCTTCGAGATATTGCAGTAATGTTAGAGTCATTTTATTATGCAGCTAATGTTGCTCTCCGGGAAGAAATTAAAAATGGGATGATTCGTCCTGAAAATATTTTAGCAATGGAACAATGGTCTATATTTTGGTATACTTGGGTTAGCATATCTTTCTTAAAAGCATATCTTCAGAGTACAAATTCAAGTTCATTTTTGCCTCAAAGTGAACAAGAAATACAGGTACTTTTAGACGTTTATCTATTAGAAAAAGTCATCTATGAACTTGACTATGAACTGACCTCTCGCCCTGAATGGATAGAAATTCCTCTCAAACGAATTCAACAATTAGTTCCATAATTTATTCAGACACAAGTTTCCCATTTAGAAAAAATTTGCGAATAATAGCTGTGGGTTAATTTTACGGAATATTTTTGATATAGCAATCCTAAATGGGTTGTGAGAAATTAAAAAGTAAATAGGGTTTGCTGAAAAAGTCTTTTAGTAGGGGTAGGAGTCAGGATTCAGGAGTCAGGAGGAATGAGCGAGGAGGCAGGAGGCAGGAGGGGAAATTATCCCTTGATTTTTCAGCCATGAGTCAACCCAAAATCCTAACATGCATGAGCATGAATAGCTAAAAACCTGGTACTTTTTAAAGACTTAAAATTGCTCAAACCCATCTTTGTCAATGCTTTTATATTTAATCAGCAAGTCCTAAATAAAAAATTTGAAACTCTTACCTGTTCCCTGTAGCAATAGTGCCTCTTGCCTAAAAAGCAGTAATATTTTCCCACTAATAAAATAGGATTGCTATAGTTAATATCAAATCCGGTACTATAAGTATAAAAAATGTAGAATTAAGCATTTATAGCGGAATTCTGCGCAAACAGCTATTAGCACTTCATCAGTCAGTTAATAGCCAAGCTAAGGTACAGAACTAATTAAAATTAGCGGACGATATTTTTCTTTATATTTAACTTTTTGAAGATTAATTCATCCTGAAAAACAGGATAAGTTAATAACTCATAGCTGACGGCTGAATACTTACATTTAGAGAAACCGAGTTTGTATGAAATTAAATACCCAACTCTAGGGTGCATCTCAATATTTGCAAAAATACTTTTTTCCTATTTCTTATTTCCTATTTCCTATTCCCTGTTCCCTGTTCTCTGTTCCCTAAAAGCGATGATTTTTTGGCTTTCTTAAAAATTGAGATGCACCCCAACTATACTAACATCTACCTCNTCAATATTTGCAAAAATACTTTTTTCCTATTTCTTATTTCCTATTTCCTATTCCCTGTTCCCTGTTCTCTGTTCCCTAAAAGCGATGATTTTTTGGCTTTCTTAAAAATTGAGATGCACCCCAACTATACTAACATCTACCTCCCATAAACCGTGTGTCTTATTAACACTCCAGAACAAGGGGATAGGAAATTAATAAAATTGAAATTATTTACAACCAATAATTTTGACTAAGAAATAAATATCGCAATTTCCACAGTTATGAGGTACAGTTTTTTTATTCTTTTCTATTCCCCATTTCCTCTACTCCGTAAAACAAGAGAGTTTTGTACCTCAAGCTTTTTGGGAATTGCTATAAGATAAATAGCCTCCCCTTTCAAAAGGATGAAAAAGTAAATTTTTGATTTTCTTACCGAATAATTTAATTAAGGTTTAAAGCCTCTCACTCGCCGTGGAGAAACAATGAATTTATTTTCCTTTTATTCAATCCAATCCGTTTTAGGGAGAGGTANAAGCCTCTCACTCGCCGTGGAGAAACAATGAATTTATTTTCCTTTTATTCAATCCAATCCGTTTTAGGGAGAGGTAATTATCAATTATCAATTATCCATTATCCATTATTGAACTGCTAATTCAGATTTGAGGTAGTAATGACTAATAAATTAAATGACTTGAGCCGAATGCTAAATGCTGAATGCTTAAACCTATATTTATTAGTTAAAATTTAGTCATATTATCAACTAGATTCTAATGCTACAATCAGAATAAAGTATATTAAAGTAGGATATTAATAATATAGGTGGATAATAAATCTAAAAATTGGACAGAAGTCAGTGAACTAAGTTCTACTATCGAACTGAAGTTTGCAGGGAACACTGATACAGGTATTATACGCTCCGTTAATCAAGATTCTTACTACATAGACCCGGAAGGACGATTTTTTATTGTTGCTGATGGGATGGGGGGACATGCAGGTGGCGAAGAAGCTAGTAAAATTGCTACAGAAGTAATTAAAACTTATCTAGATAGTCATTGGCAGGATACTATAGAATCACCCCAATTGTTAGAAGATGCCTTTATTCAAGCAAATGAAGCTATTATAATTGACCAGGAAAAACATCCTGAACGTTCAGATATGGGTACAACAGCAGTTGTGGCTATCTTCCGAGAACCACAACCTTGGTGTGCAAATGTAGGAGACTCTCGCCTCTATCGACTTCGGGGACAAGAGCTAGCACAAATCACAGAAGACCAAACTTGGGTAGCTCAGGCAGTCAGACAAAATGCTTTAACCTCAGACCAAGCTAGAGTACATCCTTGGCGTCATGTACTTTCCCAATGTTTGGGTAGGGAAGATATGGGTAGGGTAGACCTCTTGTCTTTAGATGTTCAACCAGGCGATCGCCTTTTACTCTGTAGTGATGGATTGACAGAAGAGTTATCTGATGAGAAAATTTCTAGTATTTTTGAGATTGCACCTATTTTAAGTTATGGTGATGCTTGTGCAGATATTGCTGAAAAACTGGTAAATGCTGCTAAGGAGGAAGGTGGTCGTGATAATATTACAGTCATAATAGTCGCTGTTGATAGTTGATAAGGTTTGTGACAGAGACTTAAATGCTAGCTTCAATCTAGCTATGGCGGACAATTAGTCCGTAACAGTCTGTGGACTGGATAATGCCGACATTGCCAGGTAGAAGCAGGAATAGGACAGATAATTGTAGATTTTTACAGATTATTGTAGCTTTCTAAGAACGGTTAACTACTGCAAATGACCAAAGTTATTGGTTTAATTAGTGGCACTTCGGTGGATGGTATAGATGCAGCTTTAGTTGATGTTACTGGTGGTCAAACAAATTTGACAGTTCAACTACTAGCAGCATCTACTTACCCTTACCCAGAAAATTTGCGTTCCCAAATTCTTGATGTTTGTGGCGGTGTCTCTCTCTCAATGGCTGAATTTGCTGAACTTAATGATGCTATTGCCCAAGAATTCGCTACAGCAGCATTGACAATTAACCAAAAATATGATAATAAAGCACAACTAATTGGCTCTCACGGTCAAACTGTTTACCATCGTCCGCCCTCTCAACAATTAGGTTATAGTCTACAGTTAGGCCGTGGTGAAGTAATTGCTAATTTAACAGGAATTCCCACTGTTAGTAATTTTCGGGCTGCTGATATTGCTGTCGGTGGTCAAGGTGCGCCCTTAGTTCCTTGTGTCGATCTTCATTTACTGAGCCACCCAGAATATACTCGCTGTGTACAAAATTTAGGTGGAATTGGCAATGTTACTTATTTGAAAAATCAACCGCTTCGCCCAAGTCAAAAGTCAAAATTCAAAAGTAAAAAAGAAGAGGAAATAGTAACAAGTTTAGCTTCACTTCCTGCAAATCAAAAGTCAAAAGTCAAAAGTGAAAAAGAAGAGGAGATAGTAACAACTTTAGCTTCTTCTCAAACAGTTTTAGGTTGGGATACAGGACCTAGTAATACATTATTAGATTTAGCAGTAGAACATCTTTCTCAAGGAAGTAAAACTTACGATAAAAATGGAGAGTGGGCAGCTAGTGGGAGACCATGCCAAGAGTTAGTAGAAACATGGTTAAAACAAGATTTTTTCCAACAGAAACCCCCAAAGTCTACAGGTAGAGAATTATTTGGCAAAGACTATTTATTTAACTGTCTTACTGATGCAGAAAAATATAATTTAACTACTGCTGATATACTGGCAACTCTCACAGAATTAACAGCAGCTTCAATCAACCATAGCTATAGAAATTTTCTGCCGAGTTTGCCTGACCAAATATTATTATGTGGTGGTGGTAGCCATAACTTATATTTAAAAGAAAGGATAGAGAAACTATTAGCACCAATACCAGTAATGACAACTGCTGAAGTAGGCGTAGATGTAGATTTTAAAGAAGCTATATCTATGGCAGTTTTAGCTTATTGGCGCTCTTTAGAAATTAAGAGTAATTTGCCAGAAGTTACAGGAGCAAAAGCTAAAGTCATGTTAGGAGAAATTCATCAACCAATTATAGGAAATAGGAGAAATAAAGAATCAGTAAAAAATTAGAAAATAATTACCCTGAAGTAATTATTCTACTCAACCTTTTGCTTTTGCGGTTGTCTTATGAATATATTGTAGAATAAGGTCAAAATTGCTCCGAATTTCTCCTAGTTGTTTTATCCAACTATTAGAAGTAGCTATAGTTTCCTCTTCCTGTTTTATTGCTTCAGCAATTTGCTTTTCAATCTCTGTATAAACC
>NZ_LGSU01001197.1 GCF_002260545.1 Hydrocoleum sp. CS-953
TCAACCCAACCTACTAACTAACAACTACATATCCGAAAAATACCAGAGTTTAATGTTGGGTTTCAATGAAAAATCAACAACTATCTATCTAGAAAATACCAGAGTTTAATGTTGGGTTTCACTATCGCTCAACCCAACCTACGAACTGAATACCTAATAACTGATAACTGATAACTGATAACTGATAACTGAAAAAAATGGGTACTACTTACATAACTTGCGAAGATGCTTTTATTGGCAAAAATGATGAACGTTTAGTCGTTAAAGCTGATAAACAAAAACTTTTAGATATTCCATTAATTAAAGTAGATGGAGTTGTAGTTTTGGGTCGAGCAACTGTTTCTCCTCAAGTGGTAATGGAATTATTATCCCGACAACTTCCTTTGTCTTTCCTAACAAAAAATGGCAAATATTTAGGCAGACTAGAACCGGAAATGACCAAAAATATTTTTGTTCGTTCTGCTCAATGGAAAGCTGCCGGAAAATCTGAACAAGCTGTTCATGTTGTTAAAGGTTTTGTGCGGGGAAAATTGAAGAATTATCGTCATATTTTATTGCGTCGGCAAAGGGAATCTTCCGAATTAGATTTCCAGCTACCTTTAAAAAAATTGGATGGAGCGATCGCCCCAATTAATTCTACTAATAATATAGATTCCTTGCGCGGATTAGAAGGTGCTGGAAGTGCTGCTTATTTTGGCTGTTTTAATCAGTTAATTAAAGGGTCAGATTTTACTTTTGAAGCAAGGCGACGTCGCCCTCCTACAGACCCAGTTAATTCCTTATTAAGTTTGGGTTATGCTTTATTGCGCCATGATGTACAAAGTGCCGTTAATATTGTTGGTTTCGATCCTTATTTGGGCTATTTGCATTATGAACGTTATGGTCGTCCTTCCTTAGCTTTAGATTTGATGGAAGAGTTTCGTCCGTTGGTGGTAGATACCGTAGTTTTTTCTGCTGTAAATAAAGGTACTTTAACTGCCGAAGATTTTACAACTGAACCTATAAGTGGAGCAGTTTCTTTAACCAAAGAAGGGTTAAAAAAATTCCTAACTTTGTATGAGAAAAGGAAACAATTTAAGTTTAAACATCCAGCCATGCAACGTCAATATACTTATCAAGAATCTTTTGAAGTTCAGGCGCGGTTATTGGCTAAATATTTGATGGGAGAAACTGAACAATATCCACCTTTAATTATGCGTTAGATTTTGGAATTTTTTGACTCCAGTTTTGGTCATAAAAACTGGGGTTTTATTGTTGATTTTGAGGAGGTAATCTTTATGTATGTAGTTATTTGTTATGATATTTCTGATGATAAACGACGGACAAAAATTCACAATATTTTAAAGTCTTATGGCCAGTGGATGCAGTATAGTATTTTTGAGTGCGATTTAACTCAAACTCAATATGCTAAATTGCGGGGTCGTTTGGCCAAATTGCTGAAAGGCCAGGAAGATAATATTCGTTTTTATTTTTTGTGCCAATGTTGTCAAGGGAAAGTAGAACGGATTGGTGGGCCAGAGGTAAGGGACGATACTATGTTTTTTGTTTAGAAATTTAGAGGGGCAAATGCGACGATCAGTAGCTGTAGAAATTGAGAGGGAAAAAATAATGGCTGAAATTCTTTCTGGGAAAGGGTTTGATTTGTATAGAGGCTTTGAGGCGATCGTCGCAATTTCTCTGTTCCTTGCCTGGTGGGGGTTTGGGAAAAATATTTTTTTTAGACTCTTGCAAATTTTTTGGGGGTTATGCTATTGTTTAGTAGGTCGTCGAAATCGAACCTTGAAAACTAAATATGGTAAGGGTTCTAAAATCCTGCGGTTTAAACAACAACTAATCCCTATTAGGGATTGAAACTCATGGTTTATTGTTTTGATATTTTTTTTACTGCGTTTAAACAACAACTAATCCCTATTAGGGATTGAAACACCGACTCGCAAAAACAAGCAGAATCAATTCACAAGTTTAAACAACAACTAATCCCTATTAGGGATTGAAACCCTGCAAACCTAGAAACTGGGTGCATTCTTGGGAGCGGTTTAAACAACAACTAATCCCTATTAGGGATTGAAACTTACCAGTTCCCATTGCAGATTTTGCTGCAATAATTGGTTTAAACAACAACTAATCCCTATTAGGGATTGAAACCCCTGTTTTTTTGCTTTGATATTGCTATAGTAACTCAAGTTTAAACAACAACTAATCCCTATTAGGGATTGAAACCTAACAAAAAGAATACTGCCTAGCATTGATAAAAGGTTTAAACAACAACTAATCCCTATTAGGGATTGAAACTAGGAATAGCACTCTTAGATATCAGAAGAAACTTGTTTAAACAACAACTAATCCCTATTAGGGATTGAAACAAATCAGTTGACGTCAGTTATTATTTTTTCAGAGGTTTAAACAACAACTAATCCCTATTAGGGATTGAAACCCAGAGACGGAACCCTAACAGTAATTTCTTCTGGAGTTTAAACAACAACTAATCCCTATTAGGGATTGAAACNCAACTAATCCCTATTAGGGATTGAAACAAATCAGTTGACGTCAGTTATTATTTTTTCAGAGGTTTAAACAACAACTAATCCCTATTAGGGATTGAAACCCAGAGACGGAACCCTAACAGTAATTTCTTCTGGAGTTTAAACAACAACTAATCCCTATTAGGGATTGAAACTTGAAGATTGGGCACACTTTGATTATAAATTCTCGTTTAAACAACAACTAATCCCTATTAGGGATTGAAACCAACATCTTCTAAAGTAGGATCTTCACTTTCTAATCGTTTAAACAACAACTAATCCCTATTAGGGATTGAAACCCAGAGACGGAACCCTAACAGTAATTTCTTCTGGAAAGTTTAAACAACAACTAATCCCTATTAGGGATTGAAACTTGATATTTATTTGGTTGGCAATGATAATTTCTTGTTTAAACAACAACTAATCCCTATTAGGGATTGAAACTATAAATTGCAGGATTTCTTCATGCCAGAAGATTGTTTAAACAACAACTAATCCCTATTAGGGATTGAAACATTTCATCAGGAAAAAATAATTAAATAAACAGGTGAATGGTTTAAACAACAACTAATCCCTATTAGGGATTGAAACTTGGGGGCTATTTATAGAGATTCAGAAATTACCAGTTTAAACAACAACTAATCCCTATTAGGGATTGAAACATACTATGAAAAAAACTTGCCCTTACTGCCAAGGAAGTTTAAACAACAACTAATCCCTATTAGGGATTGAAACATCCTATTAAACAACATTTTACTATTAATAAATGTTTAAACAACAACTAATCCCTATTAGGGATTGAAACAAAATTAGGTATATCCAGGAGTTCAGCGTACAACGTTTAAACAACAACTAATCCCTATTAGGGATTGAAACTGACTCTGGGATTTCTTCCTCTAAATCTTCTACAATTGTTTAAACAANCAACTAATCCCTATTAGGGATTGAAACAAAATTAGGTATATCCAGGAGTTCAGCGTACAACGTTTAAACAACAACTAATCCCTATTAGGGATTGAAACTGACTCTGGGATTTCTTCCTCTAAATCTTCTACAATTGTTTAAACAACAACTAATCCCTATTAGGGATTGAAACCAAAACGATGGTTTGGCCGATAAGCCATCGCCAGGTTTAAACAACAACTAATCCCTATTAGGGATTGAAACATCTTTCCTACTCCCTTCCTTTCAATAAAGTAACGTTTAAACAACAACTAATCCCTATTAGGGATTGAAACAATAAATCAGGATGTAAGATAATTTTATCATCTAAAGTTTAAACAACAACTAATCCCTATTAGGGATTGAAACAATAACATGGTACTATCTAAACCACCTGCACGTCAAGTTTAAACAACAACTAATCCCTATTAGGGATTGAAACCATTATTATCCTGGAATGATAAGCCCAAAAACTCAGTTTAAACAACAACTAATCCCTATTAGGGATTGAAACAACTGAAACTGTTCTGGATAATCTATCTTCTGGCTAGTTTAAACAACAACTAATCCCTATTAGGGATTGAAACCATTACCGGAATCAACACCCAAGTATACCTGCTTTGGTTTAAACAACAACTAATCCCTATTAGGGATTGAAACTTTTCAGCCAGATGCTCTTCTATCTGGTTTACCCGTTTAAACAACAACTAATCCCTATTAGGGATTGAAACAAAGGACTCCCTGAATTATTAACGAATACATAAGAGTTTAAACAACAACTAATCCCTATTAGGGATTGAAACGAATTAATTGAAAAAGTTATGCTTACTGACAAACAATGCCNGTTTAAACAACAACTAATCCCTATTAGGGATTGAAACAAAGGACTCCCTGAATTATTAACGAATACATAAGAGTTTAAACAACAACTAATCCCTATTAGGGATTGAAACGAATTAATTGAAAAAGTTATGCTTACTGACAAACAATGCCTGTTTAAACAACAACTAATCCCTATTAGGGATTGAAACCCGCTGGCGAATGCTATCTAATATTAGAAAAAGAGTTTAAACAACAACTAATCCCTATTAGGGATTGAAACCTTTTTCATCCCATATTATGGAAATTTTAGATGAAAAATTTACCTCAAAAGTTTAAACAACAACTAATCCCTATTAGGGATTGAAACATGCTAGGGGAACGCAACTAAAGGTAGTACAAATACCAGTTTAAACAACAACTAATCCCTATTAGGGATTGAAACTTAGTAGAGCATTTCAATATCTCACTAATTTCATGTTTAAACAACAACTAATCCCTATTAGGGATTGAAACTTTAATTTATTGTATGTATTGTTGTCTGTTATTTTTGTTTAAACAACTAATAATCCCTATTAGGGATTGAAACAGAAACAACAGTAGAGAGACAACCATAATCTGTAGGGGCGATTTCCCACGGAATGCTCCGCAAACGCGAATCGCCCGTACAATATCTACAAAATCCCTTTCAGCAATTGAAACTATTAACTTTCAAACCAAATTCTTTACACTTTCAATAGCACTTTCTGGAGTATCCACGACAAAAACTGTTTCAGGAGACAAACCAACAAAAAAAGCCTGACTTGCCAAACTACTACCCAACAAAATCACTTTTTTATTATTCTTAATTGCCAAAGCAACCTCCGAAGCAGTACCCGCTCCCATCCCACAAGCAATCACAACATCACTAGAAAGCACATTAATATTATTCCGACTATTACCCATATCAGTAACAATAGGAATATCAACCGCCTCAGACATACCATCAAGATTATTTCCAGGCAAAATTCCAATAGTCAAACCATTAGCAGACTTGGCACCCCGACTCGCAGCATCCATCACCCCCATATTCCGCCCACCCGTCAATAAAACCCAAGATTCTTGAGCAATTAATTCACCGAGTTTATAAGCATTTTTCAAGTCTGTGGAAGTCGCACCACTCCCAGCACCCATCACACCGATGATGATTTTTTTCATTTTATAGCTAATTAGTTAGGATTTGCTGATTAAATATAAAAGCATTGACAGACAAAGGTTTAACCCTTCTTTGGTCTTAAAAAAGTACCTGCTTTTCCTTTCAAAAAGCTCAAAAAACTAGGACACGCTTTGTACTTATAGCAGAAAAATCAAGGGATAAATATATTCGACTATCTCTTCTATAACTCCCATTTCTCCTGACTACTGACTACTGACTACTGACTACTACGAAGAACAAAAAGACTTTTTCAGCAAGCCCTAGTTAGTCTTGTAGGGGCAAGTTCCCCTTTAAAGTTATGAATTTTCAGCCGAAATTCAGATAAACCCGTCCCCCAACGATGATATTTAGGAGTACAGCAGTGGACTGAAACAAATAATTTTGTGCATTACAGCAGTTTTCATTTCAGTAGACTACAGTAGGGGCGTTTGCGGAGCATGACCTTAGGAAATGGCGATTCGCCCCTACAGGGTTTTGGTTGTGAAGATGTTGTTCATCAACTTGAAAAGCTCTGTAGGGCGGGTTTATCTAATCAAATGTGAAAACTCATTAATTGAATGAGGGAACCCGCCCCTACTATTCCACCATTTTGCTATTCCCTGCTATATCAATTAGTCAACCCATGTTCCAAAGCATACCGAACTAATTCCGTTCGACTATTCGTTCCAGTTTTCGTAAATAATCTACTTACATACTTTTCCACATTTCTAACGCTGGTATTTAAGTCTCTAGCAATTTCTTTATTCATTAACCCTCTAGCTACCAAGTCTAAAACACTCTGTTCTCTAGGAGTCAAATCGATTTTTATGGGTGAGGGAGTTTGAGCGATCGCATTCTTTCCCATCAACATTGCTTTTATTTCAGCAATTTGACTTGCCAAAGCAGCAAGATCGGGAGTATTTTCCCCTTCATTAGTTGTTTGTACTGATGTTCGACGCTCTAACAAATTTTCTACAATAGCTACTAACTCTTCTGGGTCAAAAGGTTTAGAAAGGTAAGCATCACAACCAGCTTGATAACCCTGAATGCGGTCTGTAGTCATTCCTTTAGCAGTCAAAAATACCACAGGTAAAGCTTTAAACCTTGGTTCTTCTCGTAATTTTTGCAGAAATTGATAACCATCTACTTGAGGCATCATAATATCTGTAATTACTAAGTCAGGTAAATGTGATTGTAGAATATCCCATCCTTCATTAGCATTACTAGCAACATCTACATGGAAACCACTATCTTCTAAATAAGCTTGTACGGCTTCCCGTAATCCTGGTTCGTCATCTACTAATAATATTTTTCCTGACATTTTTAATTTTTCCTGTGGCTCATTTTTTGCTTGAATCATCTGAGGCATATAGATTATTCTTACTTTAATGCTTTTTTCTAATTTAGCTAATTTTCATTATCAGTGGAGCGAAAATAATGTATTGTTAACAACACTTGATCAAAAGTTATTGTTGTGGTAATAATAAACTTTGATACCATATTTAAAAAAAGAATCAGGACTTACCTAGAGATACTATATATAGAGTCAAAAAACGATAACGTTATAGTTTTGAACATTATATACATGGTATTTGCCTCAGTCCTGATAAATTAATTAAAGTTCCAGAATGCTCAAGTCTCCTTAATTTTGAGACTTAAAGACTAGGAGNAACGTTATAGTTTTGAACATTATATACATGGTATTTGCCTCAGTCCTGATAAATTAATTAAAGTTCCAGAATGCTCAAGTCTCCTTAATTTTGAGACTTAAAGACTAGGAGACAGACATTCGACTACATTTTGATACGGTTTTCTTAATTCGATAATTCGGGTCTAACCAACAAAGGGGTAAGTTTTCCCCTGAAGGAAACATTAAATCAGCTTTTGGATAAATTGTTGGATCTTGCATTTCTTCACCCGAATGAGACTGACCCATCACTTCACCTAAACAGGGATCATAAACATCTTCAATTCGGATCACTTCGATTAAATCATCAGTCTGTTTATGTTTTAAAAACATACTTTTACCTCCCTATGCCTAATTTTTGGCTGGAATTGGATTGTAATCTTATGAAAGTTGAAGAGTAGACCTTTCCACAATCTTTACATTTTTTCAAAAAAGTTTTATCTTATTAAAAGTAAAATCCACAGCACAAAAAATTGTATCAAAGACTACCCTATTTAATTAATATTGTGTCATAAATAATCTCTGGAAAAGCTTAAATCAATCTTAAGAAATTCCAGAGACTTTTTAGATGTGATAAATATGTCACTTCTACATTACCTCTAAGTGGTGTTTAATAATTAATAATTAACAATTAATAATTAATTATTACCTCTTCTTATAAAGAAGAGGA
>NZ_LGSU01001198.1 GCF_002260545.1 Hydrocoleum sp. CS-953
TGCTGTTATTACTTGGTTGGCTGTTACGTCTGTTTCGTTTAGTTGTAATGTGCCTGCTGCTGGCAGGGTGGTTATTGTAATAGATGCTAGACTATCTCCGTCTATGTCGTTAAAGCTAAAGTCGGTTTGGCTAAATATGTGGTTGTTGTCTTCTTCTATGGTTATGGTTTTGTCTGCTGCTGTGGGGGCATCGTTTTTTGCAGTAACTATGATATTTGCTGTATCAGTCTGACTACTAAATGCTGTGTCATTTCCATTGCTGGTTACATCTTCTTTATTTCCAGCAGTACCTGATGTTTGGTCCCAAGCCCGGAATGTGATGCCATTGGTTATTGTACCGTTATAGTTTTCGTTGGGAGTAAATAGTAGACGGGTATTTGCATCTGCTGCTAATAATAAGGCACTATTTTTTGATACTTCTCCTACTGGACTCCAGGTTGTGCCTCCGTCTGTGCTGTAATGCCAAGTTCCATTGCTTTGGTCTGTTGCTGTTATGGCAATACCTGTTACTGCACCAGTATCGGCGTCGGTGACGTTTCCTCCGAGAGAGACTATTTCGCTGACCTTGTTGCCTACTTCTCCGTCGGCGGTTGTGTCTTCTTCTACTGTTAGTTCGATGTCGGCAGTTGCACCCTTAGTATCTAAAGTCTTGTCTAATACTGGNTAATGCCAAGTTCCATTGCTTTGGTCTGTTGCTGTTATGGCAATACCTGTTACTGCACCAGTATCGGCGTCGGTGACGTTTCCTCCGAGAGAGACTATTTCGCTGACCTTGTTGCCTACTTCTCCGTCGGCGGTTGTGTCTTCTTCTACTGTTAGTTCGATGTCGGCAGTTGCACCCTTAGTATCTAAAGTCTTGTCTAATACTGGTGCATCGTTGGGGCTTTCCAAATTCAAACCAACTATTATGGGGTCGTGGTCAGAATTGCGGAACTGGTCTTGACCATTAAACAGACTTGGATCGCGTCCAAAATCAAGGTTATAATCAAGAGCATCAGGTTCGTCAACATTAACGTGCCACTCTGTAGCTCCTGTTACTTGATTTGTCAAACTAGAATTAGCTAAAGCATAGTCGATGGTTCCTAGCTGCCCATCAAATGTGAAAGAGTAAGCGCTATTACCGACAAACTGTTGTGCAAGGTCAGTATAACCTTCTGCTTCCAGGAATGTAATTGGGTCTTCCTGAGCGTAAGCGTTCAAGTCACCCACAATTAAGAAGTCTTCGTCGCCACTTCCTGTGGGGTCAGTATTTAACCAAGCATTTAGAGCTTCTGAAGCTCGTAAACGAGTACCATTGAAATTACCCTGGCCGTCACCTACATCTGCATCGTCACCAGTTCCAGTACCACCTTTAGACTTGAAGTGGTTAACAGATACGGTAAAACGTTCCCCTGTAGCTAGTTCTTCAAAAGTGACAGCAAGAGGAGCACGGTTAGTATCATTCCCATCAAATACTGTACCTCCTAAACCAAGAGCAGGCAGATCGGAATCTGTGAGAATTTCTACTGTTGTTCCAGGAGCAACTTTAACGCTGTCAGTTTTGTAAATTGCACCGACAGAAATAGCATCGCCTGTATCCACAAAAGGAACGCCCGGATCGACGTAAGCATAAGTCCCTGCACCGACTCGGTTATTAATTTCATCAACCAATGTCTGAATAGCAAACTGACCGTCACCGTTTTGGTCTCCACCAAATTCGTTCTCTAACTCAACCAAGCCAAAAATATCCGCGTCAATATCTTCCAAAATTGTAACTAACTTCTCAACTTGACGGTCAAACTCAGCTTGGTTATCGGCACCACGAGGAGAAAGACCGTTAGGACCGCTACCAGGATTACCTGCTTCGTCTAGAGTAGTAAAGAAATTGAGAACATTGAGACTAGCAACCTTCAAATTTCCACCAACATCATCAGGTGTTTCTGGACGAAGATTAGTTGCTTGGAAATCTACAAAATTAACAGGTTGAATTCGGTACTCCCCAGAGCCAAAGCTGAGAATACCAGAAAGATTATCAACAGTATCGCCACCCCGGAGAGTATTAGTTGAACTGAGAGGGTTGCCGCCACGACCATGAATAATTGGATTAGGGTTTTCAACTGTTTGAGCATCATCCAGAATAATGCGTCGGGTAGCGATCGCTTCTTGATAAGCTGCAAAACCTGCAAGATCAGGAGCATTGAAGTCAGTAAATTGTTCTAGGCGACCATCAGTTCCTGGTTCATTGCTTTCACCGTCAGAAGCTAGGACGATTTCACCGAAGCGTTCTAAGTTGAAAGATCCAGTAACAAACAGGGTATCGGGAATTGTGATTCCCATTCCCTCAAAAGCTTCTAGATCCTCAACAGTAGTAACAGGGAAGTTGACAGTAGCAGGAGTTGGTAAAGTATCTGTTCCTTGAATGGAAACAGTAACATTTGTAAGCTCGGTTAAACCATTCGACTCAGTTACTGTTCCTGTTACCTGAACGACGTCTCCGATCTTCACGTCTACCGCAGGAGAGTCACCGTCAAAAATGAAAATCCCTTCAGAAGTTAAAGGATCGGCATCAGCATCAGCATCTTCTTCTTGAACAAAGAAACCGTTCAAATCTCCATTTGTTCCGCTAGCACCATCCTGGTAGTCTCCCACAACAACTGCTTCAATAGTTACTGTTTGACTCTCTAGGAGACTGGATGTACTACTACCTTGAATTTCATGTATGGGGGTTAAGGTAGCTTCTCCACCACCATTATCAGTAGTTCCAGCAGTAGGAGTATTATCCACACCCAGGAAGAAGTCACTAATTACGAAATCACTAACTGTATCGGTATCGACTCCATCAGTAACTCGACGCGCACCAGCAGGGAAAAATGGACTATCTAGACCTACAACAGGAGCATCAAAGAAGAAAGTATCTCCTGCATCACCATCCGTAAGAGCAACAGTATCGATAACAACTTCGCTACCTGTAACAGAAGTACCAGAAATACTACTGGTTTCAACTAAAGCAAAAGTCGAACTACCATTTTCTAGGGAGTTACTGCTGATATCAACATTCGGAGTAACTGCATAGTTATTTGCTAAACCTATGGGGTTTCCAATTAAGAAAAACCCATTGTCGCCGATAGTATGGGTTGAGTCAAAGTCAATTCGAGCGTCAATTGTGCCAATTGGAGAGCCACTATCTCCTTCAACACCAATAAAACTTAAGCCATCCAATGATGTACCAGGGGTGCCAAAGATTTCGATAAATTCAGTGTCGTCTGTTCCAGTATGGCTAACGTATAGTTCATTGATAACAAAGCTAGGGGTTTCTACACTACTGCTAAAGCTTCCTAGAGGGAAAGGAGTAGTTGCACTACCGTTACTGGTTTCACCATCTAAAGCATTAGGACTGCTAAACGTCCAGTTGGAGATGTTGAAAGTAGTACCATCGGGGCTTGTGTTGGGGACTCTGTAAGCCCAACCATCCAAGTATTCCCAAGGTTCTCCAGTGCCATCAATATTAATTTCACCAAATGTATCAACTACAGCGCCATTTAAAAAAAGTTCAATGGCATCATCTCCGTTAATACTGGATGCGCTACTTGTATCGTCAGGATTAAATCCCAAAAAACTATTGAATCCTATTGTTTCAGTTGCAATGTATATGTAGTCTCCAGCAGAAGCAGTGCCAGAGAATGTATATTCTTGGCCGTCACTGCCTCCACCGTTATTAGCAGAGCCAAAACCATACACGCTTAAGTCGGGAATATCATCTAGAGCGAAGAACTCCACAGCTTTTGGAACTCCACCTGTAATAGGTCCATCAATGATACCTGTGATAACTAAGTCACTCATTTTCTTCAGATTTCTCTATAATCTTAAACTTTTTACAAAAAGCTATTTGATTTGAGTAAGCAATGATGATTCCCAATAATTTAATTTTGTATATGAGTGAATCACACGCTAGATCAAAGCAGAATTACTTAACGCGAGCAATAGGATATAGATGAAACCTATTCCCAGCTTTTCAGGCTTTAATGTTAAGTTAGCTAACGTATTGTTTACTACCAAATACCCTACAAACATAACTTTTTTTTCAGTCAATGTAAATTTGTAAATTTACTGAATTTAATTTCTGTTCCTTAATCAAGCTAGAGTCCGTAATTTCCAGGATTTTTATATTGAAGTATCTATTTTTATATGTTTTTACAGACATTGAAATCTTTGATTTTGAGCTGAATGCTGAATGCTTAAAGCTATAAAATGTGACAATTTCTAATTTGTCTACCGATATTTGAACAAATACGTCTATTCATTGCAGGTTTGTGTGTGCCAAATTTAATTCTGGCATTTTTATTAAAAAAAAATACGGATGCAAAATGATTCAGCTTGAAGATTTAGTTAGGAAACAAAACAAACCGCTAAAATACGCAAAGGAAGACAAAAATATGAACATCAAAGCTATTGCTCTTGCATCTGTTATTGGTTTATCTGTTCCTGCGATCGCAGATATTAGCTTAAATTCTCATAGTGCTTCTGCAATGCCTACTGATTTTGTCCGTCCAACTGGAGCTTTTATGGATAATAGCGAAAATTGGGTTGTTTGGCTGAAATTAGATGAGTTCGGAAACTATACTTATGAAGCTCTATCTCGAAGAACTGGCGGTTCTCTAACTTTGAAAAATGCCTCAATTACACGGAATAATAAACGCTATACTTATACCTTTAGAAACGGAAGTCACAAATATATTATTGCTCATCGCCCTAAAGATCCATCAATTATCCGCTTGACTGTTGTTAACCCACAAGGAGATGTAATTTTGAACCACTTGATGCAAAAGGTTGGTAATGATTGGGATGTCTAATATCAAATCCGGTAGCATTGGTGTAATTAGATAAAGAGTGTGGGGAAGGTGGGAAGGGTTGGGAGAGGTGAAAAGTACGAATAATGATTACTGAGCGACTCAGAATTGTCAAAAACAGACTTTGAATCTTGTTCTCAAAAATAATGCTATCTTTCCTTAAGACTTAAGTTCTTAAATAATAAGTAATATCAAAGTCGGTAGTATCGGTATAAAAAAGCAGAGAAACCGGGTTTGTATCAAATGCTCTACAATACTAACATTGACCAGCCACAAACCCGGTTTATTATAAGACTTCTATTGCAAGCGGACTTGATATAAGCTCCAATAATGTTTTTCAGGATTTTTTATTCCTAGAAACCCTACTTCCTACTCCCTAGAATTAAGGAGATGTAGGAAGAATATGTGAGATTTAATATGATACAGTTATCGCATTTGAATGCTTCAAAACTTATCAGTTGCTCTAATCAAAGCATCTTTAATCCCCGGTTCACTCACCGAATGTCCGGCATCTGGCACTACAATAAATTCTGCTTCTGGCCATGCTTGATGTAATTCCCAAGCTGACACCATCGGACAAACAACATCATATCTTCCCTGGACAATTACTCCGGGAATATGCCGGATTTTATCGACATTTTTTAATAACTGTTCTTCATCTTCAAAGAAGCATTTGTTAATGAAATAATGACATTCTATTCTAGCAAAAGCTACAGCAAAATGACTCTGACCAAAACTTTGCATCAAGTTAGGATCTTGAATTAATTTACTGGTACTTGCCTCCCAAATTGACCAAGCACGGGCAGCTTCTAATCGGACTTTCTCATCTGTATTAGTTAATCTTTGATAATAAGCTTTAACTAAATCATGCCTTTCTGCTAGTGGAATAGGTTTTAAATATTCCTCCCAAGCATCAGGAAAAATTTTACTTGCTCCCTCTTGATAAAACCAATAAATTTCTTTTGGGCGGACTAGAAAAATGCCTCTTAATATTAAACCAATGCAACTTTCTGGATAGGTTTGACTATAAGCTAATGCTAAGGTACTTCCCCAACTTCCTCCAAACGCAACCCACTTTTCAATACTTAGATGAACTCGCAGTTTTTCAATATCATTAACTAAATTCCAAGTAGTATTTTGATTAAGTTCAGCATGAGGTTTACTTCGACCACAACCGCGTTGGTCAAAGAGAATAATTCGCCATTTTTGAGGGTCAAAATATTGACGATAAATAGGTATAATTCCACCACCCGGCCCACCATGTAAAAAGACTACTGGTTTACCTTGGGGGTTGCCACATTCTTCATAATAAATAGTGTGAAGATCAGAAACTTTTAGATTGCCTGTTTTGTATGGTTGAATGGGTGGATAAAGTTCTCGCATGATTAGATTTAAGAAGTTTTCTTAAAATAAATTATACCTTATATAATCTTTAGATAATTAGTGATAATAAAATAGGTAGTCCTGCATAGTAATGGTGAAGATATAATATATANGTATATAATCTTTAGATAATTAGTGATAATAAAATAGGTAGTCCTGCATAGTAATGGTGAAGATATAATATATATTTTTTAATTTGTTCTCATGCTCCCACACTTCCCACACTCCCCACACTCCCCACACTCTCTCTACCATTACTATGCACCACCACCAAAAATTCCTATAGGGGCTTGACACTCTCTGAAGTTTCTGCTATGTTAAATCGGTAAGGACTCAAAGAAGAATATTTCTTTACCCATCTTAGAATTCCATAATTAACATATTTCTTAACACAAACAAAAAGCCGATGTTTATTAGTAATTCCTATTTTTATTTTTGGTATAGAGAGGTTCACTTGGAGTGAATATAGTTTTTGCTATAAACCTCTAAGTGAACCGCAGCATAAACACTGCGGTTTTTTGTTTGCAAATCTGAGTATTCAAAAAAAGACGAAAACAGTTATGACTCAAGTAAATTCCTGGTATTACGGTTTTTATTTCTGGCCCCGATATAGTTCCGGGTAATTTGTCATGCTGACTTTCACTTTTCACCCGGAGCTGAATAATGGTTCCGGGTTTTTTATTTTTCACCCCACTTAATTGATCAAGGAGAAAATCTCATGTCTAACGCTAAACTTGCATCTAAGTCTTACTCGGAACATCAAACAGTTGTCAATATTTCTGGACAGACAACGGTAGGAGGTGCAGATTTTTTAATTATTGGTGGTCCCTGCACTGTTGAAAGTATGGAACAAATGGAAGCAGTGGCAAGTAAGTTAATAATGGCACCTGTACAAATGTTGCGGGGAGGTGTTTATAAACCACGCACTTCTCCCTACTCATTCCAGGGGTTGGGAATAGAAGGATTGAAAATTTTGGCATCTGTTCGTCAACGCTACAATATTCCAGTCGTCACTGAAGTTATGTCTATTCCGCAAATAGAGTCGGTGGTTGCTTATGCGGATATGCTGCAAATAGGTAGTAGGAATATGCAAAACTTTGAGTTACTCAAAGCAGTGGGAAAAACTGGTAAACCTGTGATGTTGAAACGGGGGTTAGCTGCGACTATTGAGGAATTTTTGATGGCTGCTGAATATATTCTCAGTCACGGCAACCCGAATGTGGTTTTATGTGAAAGAGGTATTCGTAGTTTTGATAGTTATACTCGCAATGTTTTAGATTTGGGTGCGGTAGCTGCTTTGAAACAGTTGACTCATTTACCAGTTATTGTCGATCCTTCTCATGCTGTGGGTAAACGGGAGTTGGTGGCATCTTTGGCAAAAGCTGCGGTTGCTTGTGGAGCAGATGGTTTAATGATAGAGTGTCATCCTGTACCGGAGGAGTCGGTTTCGGATGCGCGACAAGCATTGTCTTTGGAAAATATGGTGGAGTTGGTTGAAAGTTTATGCCCCGTTGCTGCTGCAGTGGGGCGATATATTTGTCAAGTTGAGGAGTTAGCTGTGGCTTAATTTTGGCTTAATTTTGGCTTAATTTTTAGGCGATCGCTT
>NZ_LGSU01001199.1 GCF_002260545.1 Hydrocoleum sp. CS-953
GGGTTCTATATAGGGAATAAAAGTTGTGTTTATTCTAAATCATCTAATTGATTGTCTTCTCTGTTTATATAAGCCATTTGAAATCTATTTAAAAAGAGAAGGAGAATATGAGCATACGGGGAAAATATGAGTATTTTTTAAGCTTTTTTCTATAGTCCTGCATAGTAATGGCGAAAATATACATTTTTTTTCTATACTCCCCACACTCTCCACACTCCCCACACTCCCCACACTCCCCATACCATTACTATGTACATCCTTTTTTCTATAGAAGCCCTAAGCGTATCTCTGCAAAGCTGCGAGTTTTTGGCTCAGTCCTCAGGAGTAGGGGTGATTTCCGTTCCGGAATACTTTCCTTCGGAATGCTCTGCAAACGTAAACGCGTGCCTTAGGAGCATGACAAACGGAAATCACCCGTACAGAAGTCAGGAGATTGAGAAATACTCAGAGGGGAAAAAGTTAGAAAAACGCCCTCATCTCCCCACACTCTTCACACTCCCCATCTATAAATTCTAAATAGATCCCAAATGGATTCTATATACCCCTCTCAATCTCCTGGCTCCTGTTCAAAAAACTTAATCACTGGCATTGATACCAAATGGTATATATTCTATTTCCTTTAGGGTAATAATTTATTGATGCTTTGACCCATAAGTATTGACATACCTCTTGCCCAGATTAAAAGAATCCAGGAAAATAACACTCAACAATATTACACAATACTACTTTGTTTATATATATTAGGAAAAGAAGTGTTGAGTGAACTAGACCTAATTAAATTTTACAAGGCTTGTAACCCTAGCAAGACTCTAATAGTAGGAAACCCTGAAGATCAACAATATTACATAGATTTTGCCAGCGTCAGGGGTAGTGACATTATCCGAAAGTTAGAAAGGACCATAACACTTTTATCTGAAAATCAGCCATCTTGTCAACTCTTTACAGGACATATCGGTTGTGGTAAGTCCACNGTTTATATATATTAGGAAAAGAAGTGTTGAGTGAACTAGACCTAATTAAATTTTACAAGGCTTGTAACCCTAGCAAGACTCTAATAGTAGGAAACCCTGAAGATCAACAATATTACATAGATTTTGCCAGCGTCAGGGGTAGTGACATTATCCGAAAGTTAGAAAGGACCATAACACTTTTATCTGAAAATCAGCCATCTTGTCAACTCTTTACAGGACATATCGGTTGTGGTAAGTCCACTGAATTATTTCGACTAAAAGATAAACTAGAAAAACATGGATATCACGTTGTTTACTTCGAGTCTTCTGAAGACTTAGATATGGGAGATGTAGATATTAGTGATATTTTGCTGGCGATCGCTCGTCAAGTCAGCGAAAGTATGGAACAAACGAAAATAAAAATTAAACCAGGTTACTTCCAAAAGCTATTTACTGAAGTATCAGAAGTTTTACAAACTCCCATAGAACTTTCAACAGAAGCAGAATTATCTGTGGGAATTGCTAAAATTACTGCTAAAACTAAGAACTCTCCTAAACTACGTTCTCAATTAAGACAATACCTCGAACCACGAACCAGCACCATTCTAGAATCAATTAATCAAGAATTACTTGAACGTGCCAATATAGAACTCAAACGCCGAGATAAGAAAGGACTTGTTGTTATTGTTGATAATTTAGACCGTGTAGATAACTCACCTAAATCTTGGGGACGTACTCAACCAGAATATTTATTTGTAGACCGAAGCGAACAACTTAAAAAACTGAACTGTCATGTAGTATACACAATTCCCCTCACTTTAATGTTCTCTAATGATTATGGCAGATTATCAAGTCGATTTGGAGTTAAACCCAAAATATTACCAATGGTACCTGTACAAATTAGGTGTAAAAAACCCACAATGGAACCTAATGATTATGAACCGGGAATGACTTTATTAAGAGAAATGGTATTAGCTAGAGCTTTTCCAGAAATACCTTCTCAACAACGTCTATAATTGATCCCCAGTCTTTTTGAAACCCCTGAAACCCTTGATAGACTTTGCCGCATCAGTGGGGGTCATATGCGAAGACTGTTAATGTTGCTCTATAGTTGTCTCCAACAAGAAGATCCTCCTTTTTCTAGTGAATGTTTAGAAAGTGTGATTCAGGAATACCTAGACGATCTAGTTAGAGCTATTACTGCTGATGAATGGGAGTTATTATTTAAAGTAGTAGAAAATCAAAGAGTTACTGGGGAAGAAGAATGCCAAATTTTACTCAGGAGTATGTTTGTTTTTGAATATCGAGATAAGAATGGTCATTGGTTTGGAATTAATCCATTATTGGCAGAAACTAAAAAATATGCTAATTGGATTAATAGTAATTATAGGGAATAGGGAATAGGTAAGCATTTCCTGCGGAATGCGGAGCTAACAGCTATTAGCAGTCAGCACGAGCGCAATTATACCATTTCTCAAAAACTTTATCTATTTCAGAGTAGGGGAGTGGGGGAGGTAGGAACGTTTTGCTGCGCGACATGTTGGCGGAGCATTCAGGGACGGAAAACGCATTTTTGCCGGTGCAACGTCCGTACAAACAAGAATAATTAATGCTAAATTACTTCAAACTAACAATAAAGTAATTACCTTAGTTTAATTATTTAATAACTGAAGTTTTATCTAAGTATAGCGTTAATGCATGGGAATTGGTATTAGAGCTTAAGGACATTAAATGAATTTAATAGACTTTAAAATCAAGGCAGCCGACTTTTAGTAATATTTATAGCGGTTTTCACTTCATGACTTGCATTACTTCTTCCTTATTCCTTGAAACCCAAATCTCTGTACTCTAAAAAACATGAAAACTGCTATAATATCAGGCTCAATAAACCTTTAAACGTATCCCAATTAGAAAATTTTCCCGAACCACCAGCAATAATGATATTTGACTTAGAAAAAGTAGAAGCGATAAATGAGCTACTAACTTCTACTAATCAAGTCAGAGATGAATTTAGGAAAAAATTCCGTTTTCCTCTAGTTTTGTGGATAACAGATTCACTTAATTTTAGAAATATTAATAGATTCAGGATTATTATTTATCCGCAAAGAGTTCCAGGAAAAACACTACCAGCTAGTTCACGATTATATAGTCAAACCAATCCGTAAAAGGTTTAACTTAGAAGAAAGATTAAACCAGGCTGAACTAGAAATAAAACAAGCTGAAATCGCAAATAATCAGGCAGAAACAGATAGAATAATTAGCCAAGCTAAACTAAATATAGTATTAAAACGACAACTAGCAGTAGCAATTGTAGGAATTATATTAATGTCACTATCAACCATCGCTACACTAGGTTTTTGACAGAAAACAATATTTCAAAAACAAGTAGTAACTGCTGAAAAACATCGGGCAGATATTAATAGTATGACCGCTGTTTCAGAAGCATTATTTTTCTCAGGTTATAAATTTGATGCTCTGATAGAAAGTATCAGAGCAGGTCAAAAATGGCAAAAAATTAAACAATTATTAGGAGAAAATAACCTATCAAATGATACAGAATATCGTATTGCAGCCTCTCTTCAGCAAGCAGTTTATCAAGTTAGCGAATATAACCATTTAGAAGAACATGGTAATGTAGTTTGGAGTGTCATTTTCAATCCCGAAGGAAACTTAATTGCCTCTGCTAGTGCAGATAAAACTATTAAATTATGGAGTCGAGATGGCAAATTACAAAAAACCTTAACAGATCATACAGATGGAGTAAGCAGAATTAGCTTTAGTTCAGATGGCAAATATTTAGCNATCAAGTTAGCGAATATAACCATTTAGAAGAACATGGTAATGTAGTTTGGAGTGTCATTTTCAATCCCGAAGGAAACTTAATTGCCTCTGCTAGTGCAGATAAAACTATTAAATTATGGAGTCGAGATGGCAAATTACAAAAAACCTTAACAGATCATACAGATGGAGTAAGCAGAATTAGCTTTAGTTCAGATGGCAAATATTTAGCTTCAGCTTCCGACGATCAGACAGTGAAAATTTGGGATCTTCAGCAACTAGAAAAGAAACCTCTATCTCTCAAGAGTCATCGTAAATCAGTATTAACAGTTGACTTCAGTCCCAATAACAAAATATTAGCATCAGGCTCACTAGACAAAACTATCAAAATTTGGAGCAAAACAGGTGTACTACTGAGAACAATTAAAACCAAAGCAGCTATCCAATGGGTTAGCTTTAGTCCTAATGGAAAAATCATTGCTGCTGGTAATAGAAATGGGGAATTACAATTGTGGAATCTCAATGGTAAACTTTTGGCAACCTTACAACATGGAGATCGAAATCAGAGTACGCCAGTCTACAGTGTCAATAGTGTCAATTTTTCTCCTGATGGTAAAAGTTTGGTAACAGCAAGTGGGGATAAAACAATCAAAATTTGGCGTTTTTGGCGAAACAGACCAATTCTTAAAAAGACAATAATTGCACATACAGAACAAGTGATTAGTGCCAGCTTTTCTCCTGATGGGAAAACAATAGCTTCCTCCAGTAAAGACAAAACCATCAAAATTTGGGACTTAGATGGAACCCTTTTGAAAACTTTTTCGGGTCATGGAGATAGAGTTACTCAGGTGAGTTTCAGCCCAGATGGCCAAACTCTGGCTTCATCTAGCTATGACAAAACTATTAAGTTGTGGAGTCTCAAAAATAGTTCTCTGAATGTTCTGAAAGGACATCAACTCAGAGTTTTTGGTCTAAGTTTCAGTCAAGATGGTCAAATCTTAGCTTCTGCATCTGAAGACAATACTATTAAACTGTGGAGTCGCACAGGTAAGTTAGTTAATACTCTCAGAGGGCATACTAAGAGAGTGACAAGTGTAAGTTTTAGCCCAGATGGTCAGATTCTTGCTTCAGGTAGCCGCGACAAAACAGTAAAATTGTGGTACTTCAATTCTCCAGAGAAAATCTGGAACTGGGAATTACTTGATGCTCCTCAACATTGGCAACCTTATGACCAATATAATCAGCTTTTTTCTCCTCAGAATCAGAAAAGCAAATTATATTTCAGGGAAGAGGGAAAAATTAAAGATGATTTTGCTAGTAAGTTAAGTTGTTTTGTGAGGGTGGGTAATTTTTGTCTTGTCCCTTTGAAGAAATTTATTCCCTTTTTTCGCATAAATTTTTCCCTACTGCCACATCAGTCTTTTGAGTCAGAAAAATATCGCAGTTTGGTTGACATTAACCTTGATAGTCAAGTCAAAGTTTCTAGTAGACTAGGATGTTTCTCAAAGTCAATAGAAACTTTTTGTTTTGATAGGAATTTGAATACAAATTATCATTCCCCTGATTTTACCTCCCAAAATATCAATCTTATGGGACATACCGATCATGTGATGAGTGTCAGCTTTAGTCCAAATAATCAAATTATTGCTTCTAGTAGCAAAGATAAAACGGTAAAGTTGTGGAACCGTCAAGGTGAGTTGCTGAAAACTTTATTTGGACATAAGGAATGGGTTAGTAGTGTGAGTTTTAGTCCAGATGGTAAAATGCTCGCCTCTGCTAGCGATGATGGTACGGTGAAACTATGGACTGATAAAGGTGTGCTGCTAAGAACTATTAATGCCCACAAAAGTTGGATTTTAGCAGTAAGTTTTAGTCCAGATNGTTGTGGAACCGTCAAGGTGAGTTGCTGAAAACTTTATTTGGACATAAGGAATGGGTTAGTAGTGTGAGTTTTAGTCCAGATGGTAAAATGCTCGCCTCTGCTAGCGATGATGGTACGGTGAAACTATGGACTGATAAAGGTGTGCTGCTAAGAACTATTAATGCCCACAAAAGTTGGATTTTAGCAGTAAGTTTTAGTCCAGATGGTCAGGCGATCGCTACAGGAAGTTTTGATAATACGGTAAAACTTTGGAGTATTAATGGTGAGTTACTGAAAACTTTTTTAAAAGGTGCTAGTGATAGTATTACCAGTGTGAGTTTTAGTCCAGATGGTCAGGTAATTGCTTCGTCTAGTTATGATGGTAAAATTAAGCTCTGGAGTCTTTATGATGGTAGTTTATAAAAACTTTGAGCAGTCATAAAGATAGTGTGATGAGTGTAAGTTTTAGTCCTGATGGTAAGTTGTTAGCTTCTGGTAGTAGAGATCAAACTGTGATTTTGTGGAATTTGGCATTGGATGATTTGTTAGAGAAAGGTTGTAGTTGGGTCTGTGATTATTTACAGACCAATCCTCATGTTCAAGAGAGCGATCGNCTTTATGATGGTAGTTTATAAAAACTTTGAGCAGTCATAAAGATAGTGTGATGAGTGTAAGTTTTAGTCCTGATGGTAAGTTGTTAGCTTCTGGTAGTAGAGATCAAACTGTGATTTTGTGGAATTTGGCATTGGATGATTTGTTAGAGAAAGGTTGTAGTTGGGTCTGTGATTATTTACAGACCAATCCTCATGTTCAAGAGAGCGATCGTCAACTTTGTAAAAAAGGGAATAGGGAATAGGGGATGGAGAATAGGTAATAGGTGGGGAGTGTGGGGAAGGTGGCACGGTCAATTTATTGTCACGCTTAGAAAAATAGTATCCTTTGAAATCTCCTACATCTTGCTAGGATTAGTTAACCAAAAATATAGGGTTGTAAATATTCTCTGACGAAAAATAATTATTCCTGGCGGAGGGCAGGGGAGTATAGGGTCTCAAAGAAAGGATAAATAACTTAAGATTGTGATTTTATCAAACATTTCTTCTGAGAAGACTTTTTACTTTTTTCTTTCTTCTTTTGCCTCTGCTGAGTCACTTCCGGGGGCGGACCGTAATCTCCTCTTGAAAAATAAATTCGTTCTACTTGATGTTGTGGCTCAACCTCAATCCACAGACGGGCACCGCCTGCTTGACTTTTGTTAGGCTGGTGTGGCTGATAGACTATTTGGCAAGGTCCATCAATTTTTAGGGCGTGGCAATAATCTTTTTTATCTCCAACTTTTACAGCAATTGCCGGATAAGAAGTTTTATTATCTCGGTTATAGTCAATAGTCTTTCGTAGAACATGAACAAAAGTATTGCCTGTACGTTCAGCCTTATTCCAGGTTCCTTCAGGACCTCGACGACCAGGTATAATTTCTGGTACTCCTCGGTTGTTAAGAGGAATCATCCATAACCTTTCAACCTTATAAGCACCTACTACTCTGCCTTGTTGAAGTAGTATTCGCAGTCTACCTGTCGATATATTAAGCAAAAATGCTGCTTCTGTTGTATATACTTCTATAGTCATAAAAACTAGATCGTTATAGTATTTACTTCTAATATCTATTATGTTGAATATTTTTGAGGCTATCAGATAAGTATAAACGAAAATGGCTTATGCTTGAAATTTATCAAAGGCTTATTTTTATCTATTTTTGACTTTTTATTTTATTTTTGTTCNATGAATAGAGAAAAAATAGCCGAAAACTTCTAATATCTATTATGTTGAATATTTTTGAGGCTATCAGATAAGTATAAACGAAAATGGCTTATGCTTGAAATTTATCAAAGGCTTATTTTTATCTATTTTTGACTTTTTATTTTATTTTTGTTCATAATCCGATGAGCAAAAAGCTGATTATAGATATTTATAGCTACGCCTCACCTTATAATCAAATAAATCGAATCTTTTGTTTTATTCTTGCTTATTCCCTCAACATGAATATTCACAATAATAGACACATCTTGCCAGAAATGGATTCTGTTTGGCAAGAAACATTAAATTGGCAGCCAACAGCACAACAAAAACAACAATTTCAGAAACTTTATGAGTTAATTATTATTTTTCGGGACCATTTTTTTTAAACCATTGGAAGTTGCATAAAGTCCCCTTGCTGTAAAATACTCGTGAAAAGTCAAATGAGAAAAAGAATAAATACTACGCGC
>NZ_LGSU01000012.1 GCF_002260545.1 Hydrocoleum sp. CS-953
TTCTTATTTCACATAGCCAATAGAATTGTTGAATCTGAGTAAAAATTCCTATTGCGTATATCGCAATAAGTAAAAATTCTTATTGCCACATACGCAATAGAATTGCTGAACCTGAGTAAAAGTTCCTAAGTCGGAGGTACTGATAACTGAAATGCTGCCACCTGTTCAAAACACCAGAAAAGATGATTCATCTACTTTATTTTAGCTTCATCAAACTGACGTTAATTAATTGGTAATATCATTGACATTAATGACTCCTTGCTTTGGGAGAATTCGTTCTCTGAGTAAATCATAATTCTCAATATTAAACAAATATAGTAATCCTAAATAGGTCGCGACAAATCAAAAAGTAGATAAAAAAGTTGAAACTCCTACCTGTTGCCTGTTGCCTAAAAAGCAGTAATATTTTTGCCACAAATATGCGGAGGATTGCTATAAATACCAGGAGTCATTCTGTCGAAAAGATCAGATTAGTTTTGATAAATTTGACTCAATAGATCGGTGGTAAATATTTCCTCAAAATAACTAGCTAGGGACTTAGAAAAAGGGTGGCATTGCTATACTTGTTTGATAGTATTTTTAGTGATCGCTTCACAAAAAAAAAATTCAAATGACTGCTGTGGCAACTTAAAATGATTCTGAAAAACCCATCCGGTGCAAGTAAATAAATGATTACTAACCTTACTTTCTACAGATACGCGATACTGCTGACCTTTCTCATCCGGACACTTTTATAAGTATTCAGTTATTTCATTCTTAGTAGCAAGTAATTGAGCATGAAGATAAAAATTTTGCAGTTTTTTGTGGTTCCAATCTAATAACGATCTAGTAGGAGCAATTGTTTGTAGATGTTGCTGAAAAATATTATTTAATTCGACTGTTGCCCGATCTAAATTATTCATCTTCTTCTTCCACTTCTAATGTTATTTTGCATTTGTTTGTAGAATTGCTCTAGCCCTAAGCTATAG
>NZ_LGSU01000120.1 GCF_002260545.1 Hydrocoleum sp. CS-953
CTTGTGCTAGTGGGTTAGTAGAAGGGCGGTAGGAAAGGCCAGAATGTAAAGATGGTCCAGAATCAAACTTAAATCCCTGACGTTCAAAAATATGTACGAAAAACTTATGTTTTTAATTGATACTTAATCTAAAAATCATTACCACTCAGCAACGCCGATTTTATTGTTTATTATTGAAGATGTCTATTATTTTTGATATAGCAATGATTTATGAAAAAAATCGGTAGTGCGTCAAGGAAGTGTGGGAAGTGTGGGAAGTGTGGGAAGTGTGGTCCGGGTGGGAAGTAGGAGAAATAATTGTACCTGTATCTTTTTGGGAAGTGTCTGCCTTTCGTGCTANCGCTCAACCTCTATATATCAGTGCTTTTAGATTATATTGGCCAGCCCTACGCGACTTATCCCACACTTTACTGATGCACAACCAAAAAATCAAATATTACAACTTATGCACGAATTCCTATATTATGGCTGACTAAAAACTCGGTCAAAGATTACTTTTGACTTTTGAGTTTTGACTTACTTGTAGCGCACCGAAAACTCATTCAGAGATTACTTTTAACTTTTAACTTTTAACTTTTAACTTGCAATATATGAACTTACTCAGAATATGGCCTCTAGCTCTAATGGTATTTGCCCTAGGTGCATCCATCGGCAGCTTTCTCAACGTTGTCATTTATCGGATACCCGCAGGAATATCTATACTTTGGCCTCCATCTCACTGTCCAAAATGCCATAGTCGATTAAAAGCCACAGAAAATGTCCCTATATTTGGTTGGCTATGGTTGCATGGACGTTGTAGCCATTGTCGAAATCCTATTTCTATCCGCTATCCAGTAGTAGAATTAATCACAGCCTTACTATTTTTAGTTGTTTTCTGGAAATTTGGAATTACTATCTCTACCCTAGGCTATTGGGCTTTTTTTAGTTGGCTACTAGCTTTATCTATGATTGACTTAGACACCATGACCCTGCCTAATCCTCTAACCCAATCGGGATTAATCTTAGGTTTAGGTTTTCAAATTATTACCACATTAGAGACAAATTTTCAAGTAAATAATCTAATCAATTATCTAATGATAGGTATTGTTGGAGCAGTAGTTGGTCTATGGTTGTTTGACTTAATCTCTATATTAGGTTCCATAGCTTTCGGACAAACAGTTATGGGTGGAGGAGATGCCAAACTAGCAGCCATGATAGGAGCTTGGTTAGGGTGGAAATATTTACTATTAACTTGTTTTCTTGCCTGTGGTATGGGAGCATTTGTAGGTGGAGCAGCGATCGCCATAGGTTTACTAGATCGACGACAACCAATGCCATTTGGACCGTTTTTAGCAATGGGGGCTAGTTTAACGGCGATCTGGGGTAGTGATATATTATCTACTTACTTAAATCTTTTTTTTCCTGGGTTCTCATCCTAATTTTCAGAAAAAATGGATTATGGATATAGTTTCTCAGTAGAGAGAGGTCAAAACTAAAACTATAGCGCTACAGATTAAGGTGAAGAAAGCCGCCCTTTTGGGAAAACAGAGAGGTTAAAAATCTCACCTTTTCAGCGGATGAAAAAAATATTCACTATATATATTTCAAGCTAAAGGTAGATGTCGGAGATACTGATAACTGATAACTGACATGATTTGAAGAGGCAGTAAATTTTGGCCATAATTTCCGATATCAGAGCTGTCTAAACTAAAACTATAGCGCTACAGATTAAAGTTAGGAAAGCCCCTTGTTGCCAAAACTAGGAAGTCCAAAGTCTCACCTTTTCAGGGGATGAAAAAAACATTCACAATACCATGTTGAGAGACGTCAAAACTAAAACTATAGCGCTACAGATTAAGGTGAAGAAACCTCCCCCTGTGGCAAAACGTAGGAGATCCAAAGTCTCTCATTTTCAGGGGATGAAAAAAATATTTATCCTACCATATAACCAAGCTGAAAGTAGATGTCAGATTTACTGATTTCGGATGTACTGATTATTGATAACTGAAATAGCTGAAGGTATATTTGAGAGGTACTGATAACTGAAATGAGCTGTTGCCTTTAAACCCAGATTTTTGTCAAACACCACATTACTTCTATACAACCCCTAAGTGTATCTCCGGAAAGATGAGGATTTTTGGCTCTTCGGTCAGTCTGACGTCTGAAAGTGTCAGGAGATTGAGAAATACGGGCGAGGGAAAAAAGTAGAATAGGGACTCCTGTCTCCCCCCT
>NZ_LGSU01001200.1 GCF_002260545.1 Hydrocoleum sp. CS-953
ACCATTGGGGTTGTAGCTATATGTGCCGTCACTGTTTAATGTGAGTAATGCTCCTGATTCTAGGGTGATTTCTTGACCAATGTCACTACTGTTGCCGTTAACTTCTGTTACAACTAAAATGTCATTGCTGTCTGGGTCTGTGTCTCCCTCTAGGACATTTTTGTTCTCAATCACCTCATCAGTATCTGTGATGGCACTGTCGTCTGCTGCTACAGGTGCATCATTTCGTCCATTAATTGTAATTCTAACTGTAGCTTGACTTGTACCACCCTTGCCGTCGCTAATAGTGTAGGTGAAACTATCTGTGGCTGTTTCTCCTAATCCGAAACTTTCGTACTGACCATTGGGGTTGTAGCTATATGTGCCGTCACTGTTTAATGTCAGTAATGCTCCTGATTCCAGGGTGATTTCTTGACCAATGTCACTACTGTTGCCGTTAACTTCGATGACGGTTAATTCGTCGTTGTCTGGGTCTGTGTCTTCTCCAGTCTCATTGCCATTAAGTACATTGTATCTATCAAGTATAACTTCTGCATCGGTGCTAGCAATGTCGTCCTGGGCAATAGGTAGCTCGTTGTTGACGGTAGAGATTGAGATTTTCCCTGAAATATTCATGGCTTAATTTTTCCTAAAAAAGTAGATATTGATATCGGTTGCTTGAGTTTGTTATCTTATCCTCAAGATATTTCTATCATCCGTAATTTTCCTGAGTCATGGTGTGATCTGGATCTTGATGATGTGTGAAGTTTGCTAGTTAAATTAGTGAAACATATCAGCGATCATGATGAGCTTTATTGAACTATTGTGTGATTATGATCGCAAGAAAAAATGCCAAAAAGTCATGCTAAAGAGTCATCAAAAGTCTTGTTATCATTAACCTTGGACTAATTAAAGTCATTGTGTTAGGCACCGAAATATCCCTCGAAAAAAGGCTTGGATTTTGCCAAAATCAGTCAAAATAAACATAATGCAAAAAAAAAACAGAGACCTNGCTAAAGAGTCATCAAAAGTCTTGTTATCATTAACCTTGGACTAATTAAAGTCATTGTGTTAGGCACCGAAATATCCCTCGAAAAAAGGCTTGGATTTTGCCAAAATCAGTCAAAATAAACATAATGCAAAAAAAAAACAGAGACCTTCCATGGAAGGTCTCTACAAGGAGTTGAGAACACGAATATTTAAGATGGGAAAATGTCTATTTATAGCGCTACGCGCTAGGTAACATGGAACAGCAAGCTGCTAAAGGATTTTCCTACGGAATGCTACGCAAACAGGATTTAGAAATGTCCTAACCTTAATGCGTAGCGCTATATTTAAAGACATAAAAAGCATGAGGTGCGATTCTTGAATAATTTTAAATAGCGATCGCTATTTAAAATCTTTGTAGTGTATAAAAACTTAAGTTATTGCTTCGTAAAGCTTATAGCGATTTTTTTTCAATCTATTTAGTGAAAAATCTAATCTTCTGCCAAGAATTTCCTGAACTAAATCATTGCCATTGCTGGTAGGAGTAATGGCAATTGCTTCAGCAGTAGTGGTCCCACCAAGGGCAATGATAGCATTTCCGGCAACATTCATGGAAATTTTTTTGATGAATTGTGAAATAGTCATGGCGTGATTTTCCCTGAAAAAGTAGATATTGATAGAAATATCTTGAGTTTGTTATCTTATCCTCAAGATATTTCTATCATCCGTAATTTTCCTGATTTATGCTGTGCTCTGGATCTTGATAATATGTGAAGTTTGCTAGATAAATTAGTGAAACAGATCAGCAAACGCAATGATTTCTATTGAAATATTATGTGATGATGACCGCAAGGAAAATTTTTTCTAAATTTGAGAAATTAATTATCGGACTTGATTGATTTTTTCCGAAGCAATGAACCAGCAAAACCAACAGCTAATAACCCTATTAATACAGAAGGTTCAGGCACTTTTTTAGTAACCAAACTTTTTGCTTCAATAAACACCGCTGAATCGAATAGTGGATCTCCCACATCAGCGATCGCCAACTTCATTCTATGAGTTCCCGCACTTAATCCCCGAGCTTCAAAAGTCAAGACAGTAGTCAAACCATCATACTCAATATCCAAATCACCGCCACCATTGTCTAAGTCATTATTCTTGAAATATTCTGGATTACTAGCATTACTTCCCAGCGGGAAACCCCCATTCACTGTATTAATAGAAACTGGAGTAGATGTATCAGGAATCAGAGCTAGATTCTCTCCATTTAGGAAGAAAGCGAAGACATCATTGAATTCAGAGTTTGTATATTCGATGTACTCTTCCGAGGCAAATACATAATTGAATAAAACATCACCTCCTTCAGTGTGAAAGTCAAATTCCAGAACAGTTGCATCCTGAGTGCTAGATCCAGGAATCAACCCGTCTAAATCAGAATCTCCAGGTAAGCCATTTGGAGTAGTTGTGTGGGGAGAATCATTGGGACCTTCAGCATCAAGTGCTGAACCTGTAGTCAGAATAATACCACGATCAATGCCAATATCAGATGATAATCCGTCAGTGAAAATTCCCGCAGCACCAGCAGCACCAGTGTAGTTAATAGAATTTGGTACAATTGTAATACCATTACCGAGGATTTCCTGAACTAAATCATTGCCATTGCTGGTAGGAGTAATGGAAATTGCTTGAGCAGTTGTGGTATTACCCAGGGCAACGATAGCAGTTCCGGCAACAGTCATAGAAATTTTTTTGATGAATTGTGAAATAGTCATGGTGTTATTTTTCCTGAAAAAGTAGATGTTGACATTTGGTTTGTGGAGTGTTTTTTGTTTTCTCCTCAACCATGTTTTTATTATCAGTGCATTCCTGGATGAATGGTAAAAATGTGAATAAGCTCTCACAAAAAATGTTGTTGTGCTGATGGACGTGCAAAAAAATACACAATAACTCGTGGAAAATTACATTTGGTGTTTTTTTCCAGCTCAAACTTGCAATTACAGCGGGCTTTGTTGCATGAATGTTGCGATATAGCTGCCGCACTTGCTCCGCCAACGCAGAAATCCGCCTGACTGGAAGTTAACTAGATTTCAACTTTGTAGCTTTTGGGCTTACCTGTTTGAATCATACTGTTCGTGTCGTGCACATTGTATGAATAGCTCCACTGCCTGAGCATCAAATTTTCGTCGTCGCAACTTCCCTCCAAATATTACTTTGAGCCTAAACATAGTAGTTTTCCTTCGGAATGCTACGCAAACAGATAAGGAGCGTCGATGGTAGCCACATTCACGTTTCCATTTCTTGCGTCCTACAATTCTTATTCTTCTGAGGTTTTCATCCCAGGGATGAGGTGGGCATTTACAGTTGCCATGTTGACCTATTACCGCATTTTTTTCTGGGTGGAATCGTTGGCTTTGCTCCTCGTTCCCTAGCTTTCTGGTAACACTTATACTTGTCATAGGCTCCGTCTCCTGATACTTGGGCTACAACACCATCTACTCCATCTAACAGGTCAGAAAATACAAGGGAGACACTTACGTCATTGGTAGTCACTACCCCACTGACAATCTCCCCTGTGGCCTCCGGAACTCCTAAATGTAATTTACGCCATGTACGCCGTTTACTCACACCATGAGCTCTTGTTTTCCATTCACCCTCCCCGTAAACTTTTACCCCTGTAGAGTCTACTACCACATGAATGGCTTCATTGGTTGGCATAACTGGCAGTTGAACATTCAGTTTTTGCAAGGGACGGGATATAGTACTATGGTCTGGTACTGGTAAATCTAAGTCTATCAATTGAAATATAGATTCGACAAAACATAAGCGTCTGTCGTCCGGCCAGACTAAACAGTGATTGTATAGTCACCATAAATTTAATAGCTGTGTCACTATAGGTATTTGATGCTCCCCTACGTCCAGTTTTCGCTATTGTTTACCCACTGCTCTATTACTTCATCATGTAGCCAAAATGTGAGACTCCCTCTTTGTTTTAAGGAGGCATCATATTCAGACCAGTTACTAACTCGGTACTTAGAATTGGACTTAGACTTGGATTTACTCATATCTACATTAGTGTAGGTTTATTGTTCCATGCAATGTCATTTTTACCCTATTTGTTGTCTTGGTGCAACAAAGCCATTAATAATTGATAATTAATAATTAATAATTGAAGAGCGAGTCGGCTAGGGAGATAGTCTTTCTTTGTAATTAATAGTTAATAATTCAACAATTCAGGTGAAAAACATCCCCTTGAAAAGAAAACAAGATTTTTTTCTTTGACTCAATCCTCTCCATTTTAGGGAGAGATAATTATTAATTGTTAATTATTGAAGCCGCAGAATTTGTATGCGTAAATGGAAGTTTATAAGGCGGATACAAACCAGCCTCACTGGAAGGGCAGAAAACTTCAGCACACACAGGCTTTGACTAAAATTATGCAAGAAAATTGGGATAAGAGCGATCGCCCTATTCCCCAAGTAGGCGATCGCTTTACCGAATATGTTCAAGTTTCCTCTGAACACGACCCCAATATTCATGGTTACAGCACTCATTATAAACAAGGAGATTGGGAAGTAGTTCGGGTTGAAACTTATACAACTGAATTAGAGACTGTTTGTAAAGTTTTGTAAGGGAAAGCGATCGCCATAACGCAAAAGGTAAGACAATGATAATTGTAATGATTTTCCCTCCTATGGAAAGAAAAAACTATCCCAGTGACCTAACCAATGAACAGTGGGAAATTTTCAGGCCCCTGATTCCTCCACCCCATTCTGGTGNAGACCGTAGCTACATATTTTTATCGTTGGCAACGCAGTGGAGTATGGAAAGAAATCAATCATACGTTACGTTTGCGGAGCATTCCGATAGGAAAGCTTTGCAGAATGCAAAACATGTCCGGCAGTGTTAACGGAGTTATGCGCCAGCAAAACGCACCCTACTGAACCTAATTATCAATTATCCATTATCATCAGCGGATCGCTTAACCCCAACTCCTCAAAAGCAGTCAACCGCAACCGACAAGAATCACATACACCACAAGGTTTCTCTCCACCCGCATAACACGACCAGGTTTTTTCCCAAGGAACTCCTAAACTATTCCCCAATTGAATAATCTCAGTTTTTTTCATCTCCAGAAGTGGCGCAACAATAGCGATCGCTTCTCCCTCTCTACCCTGTTTAGTTCCCAGTCGAAATACCTCTTGCATTGCTTGAATATAGTCAGGGCGACAGTCTGGATAACCGGAATAGTCTAAAGCATTTACCCCAATATAAACCCGACCCGCATTCACAACCTCAGCATAAGCAAGAGCAAAACTCAGAAAAATAGTATTCCGCGCCGGAACATAAGTAATAGGAATATTTTCTGACATCTCTTCAACCGAGCGATCGCTAGGCAAATCAATTTGATTATCAGTTAATGCCGAACCTCCCCATAATCTTAAGTCAAAATTTACAACATGATGTTGTATGACACCCACAGCATCAGCAATTTTTTTAGCTGACTCTAACTCGCGACGGTGGCGTTGTTGATAGTCAAAAGAAATAGCATAACATTCACAACCATCTGCTTTTGCTTGATACAAAACCGTTGAGGAATCTAATCCTCCTGATAATAAAATAACTGCTTTCATTTTTCTGTATATTTCATTTGGTCTACTGACCAACATTAAGTGTTTTGATAATCAACTTATTGTAACTGAAACTAGAATTACTCTTTGTATCAAACAGAGCAGGAATTAGGGTTTCTAGAATTGTAGGGGTTTGGTCTCCAAACCCTTCCCCATGATATCAATCCCTAATTAGGGATTAGGTAGAGAAAGAAATGATGTAGAATAGAAGCAGGATATTTTACCCCGAACTTCTAAAAGCTGATAGCTAATAGCTGAGTGCTAAGTCCTACTTCAATCATAACTATCAGAACCATCGTAAAAATGAAGTCTACCATAACCAAGAAAATGACCATGAGGTTTTTCTCCGAGAGGAAAAGCAGTCACTCCAAATAAATATATTCCTCCATATCTAGGAGTTCGCACTGGACGCAAACCAATAGTAAAAGTTTTGCCTGGAGGTACTGGAGGATTGAGAATTACTGAGATGGTATTAGTTTTTTTATCGATCGCTACTTCCTCCACTGTCAACTGTTGACCTTTATCCCGATGGGTTCCTTCAAAGGCAATTATTTTTTTGGGATTATATCTAATATTATCAGGACCTTCAGTTTTGCTAATTGTCACCTGTTTTAGTGGTACTCCAGCATCAGGCAATAAGTTGAGAGTAAAGTAATAGGTAGCGCCCCAGACATAAGTGTCACTTCGGGTAGTTACTGCTTTAACTAGACGAGGTGGTTGGGCAAAATAAACTGTACCATCTTTTGTCTGAATTCCTAAAGTGGGAGTGATAAATAATAAAAAAGGCAAAAGAAATAAGGAAAACTTTTTCATATTTTAACCTGAATCATTTAATTATTAATTCTTAATTATTCGGTCATATTTTATCCTAGGGGTTTGGTCTCCAAATCCCATTTTTTATTGGGTTTGGAGACCAAATCCCTACATTTTTTTTTACCAATCATTTCTTATGGCTATATCAATTGCTTTTCCTAACAAAGGTAATAGCTGAACGCTGAATGCTGAATGCTACTTTATACCATTTTCTGTACAAACAAAATCAAGAGGTTTATCCCAGGAATCTATAGGTAAATCTTGTAAATAAGCAAATTCAAATATAATCCCAATAGTAGGTTTTGATGCCCATTCTTGCTGACTTAGCATCCGGTCATAAAAACCTCCACCATATCCTAAACGATAATTATTAACATTACAAGCAACAGCAGGAACTAAAATTAAATCTACTTCTGATGACTTTAATAATGGAGCATTTAATTCTGGTTCTAGAATACCATAAGCACCTTTTTGTAGAGAATTTTCTGGTTGCCAAATATGCCAATATAGAGACTTTTCTACACACCTTGGAAAACCCCAAGTTTTACTAGCAAAATTTGTTTTTTCCTGTTCATTTGTAAATAATAAACTCAGGTCTGGTTCCTGACGGAAACTAAAGTAAGCTAAAACAGTTTTAGCTGTTTGGAATAGAGATAAATTTTGTAAGTTAAGACATAGGCGATCGCTCTTTTCTTTCCATTCTGTCTCAGCCATAGACCGACGTTTTTTTAATAATGATTTTCTTAATTCTTTTTTAAGCATTAATCTGTTAAAGAGGGAGTAGGGAGTAGGGAGTAGGGAGTAGGGGGAAAGAATTGATGAATAAGGGTGCGATTAGATTATTCTTCTTCATTTTCATTACTATTAGATATAGAAAGCAGGTCTAGTGATAATTGTTGAGGTAGTTGATCGAGTTGGAAATATTGATGAAACTTATCTGTGACTTGTAACCAATAAGAACGAGATTCCTTTTGACGACGTTTACGGATAAAGCCTAAACTTACCAGTTCAGGAACGTGCTGATAGATACCCGAACCACGAATATCTACTAATTCTGATTGGGTAATACCTCCTTTTAGAGCGATCGCTGCTAAAGTCCTCAAAGCGCCCACTCCTAATTCTGGTTGAATCAAGCTTTCTATCAACTCACTAAAAGTTGGTTTGAGTTGAAGACTATAGCCTTTTTCTGTTTCAACAACCTCTAAAGCAGTATGTCGATGAGCATATTCTGACATTAATTCAATTAAAGCATCTTTGACTTGGCCACGCTCGCACTTGGCAATTTCAGAAATTTCAGAAATAGAGAGGGGTTGTCCCTTGAGATATAAAATTGCCTCAATTTTACTAGAAAGACTATACATTTAATATCATTACCCTTACCATAATTTTATTGTATTTTGGTCAAAAAACTTAGCTAATCAAGAAACAGTGAAGTTTTCTCACCTAATTTTTTCTATCATATATTCCCTTT
>NZ_LGSU01001201.1 GCF_002260545.1 Hydrocoleum sp. CS-953
ATAAGTAAATGTTACTAAAATTACATTTTATCAGGTGTATTACCCAGGACAAATAATTAAATAAAGTTTCTAGTCCAATCTAGACAACAAACTATATCTTAATAAAAGTGAGCCAATGCCTCTCCCATTAAATGAGTGAGACAGTGAAATATTCTACCCTAATAGACCTACTTAAAACTTTATCAGCAGAACAACCAGAAAAACTAGCATACACTTTCTTGGTTGACGGAAAAAAAGAAGGAGAAAGCTTGACCTATGCTTCACTAGAGCGTCGAGTACGAGCTATTGCAGCATTGCTACAAAAACATCAAGTCAAAGGAGAAAGAAGCTTACTACTCTATCCACAAGGATTAGAAGCAATAGCAGCTTTTTGTGGTTGTCTATATTCTGGAGTCATAGCTATTCCTGTGCCACCTCCAGAAGCAGGTCGTCTTAAACGTACCTTACCTAGACTAAGAGCTATAGTTCAAGATGCTCAAGCTTCCATAGTTCTAACAACTGGTACCATAATTTCTCTTGTAGAAGAAGTAGCAGATGAGTTTCCCGAATTCGAGACAATGCGCTGGATAGATACTGAATCTGTTGACCTAGAGTTAGCTAAAGAATGGGTAGACCCTGAAATTACTAGCGATACTCTAGCATATTTACAGTATACTTCCGGTTCAACATCGACTCCAAAAGGGGTAATGCTTACCCATAAAAACTTGCTTCATCACTTGGGGTATCTACAGAGAGCTTGTGGGTACACGCCCGAAAGTATAACAGTAACCTGGATGCCTTTCTTTCACGATTATGGATTAGTGGAAGGAATGATGGAGCCTTTATTCAATGGGACTCCATGTTACATTATGTCCCCATTCTCATTTGTCAAGCAACCGCTCCGTTGGCTGCAAGCTCTTTCAAATTACAAAGCTACTCACAGTCAGGGACCTAACTTTGCCTATGACCTTTGTGTTCGGCGAGTTAAACCAAAACAACTATCTACATTAGACCTGAGTAATTGGGAAGCAGCAGGTAATGCAGCAGAACCTATTAATCCTAAAGTTATGGAGAGTTTCTACGAAACTTTCTCAGGTACTGGTTTTCGTTGGAATGCTTTTGCTCCATGTTATGGATTAGCAGAAGATACCCTCCTGGTATCAGCTAAACCAAAACTTACAGATCCTGTACTTTGTACTATAGATGCAACTGCTTTAGTAGAAGAAAAGAAAATTGTAGAAGTTTCTCACAATGAAACAGGGGTAAGAGCTTATCCATCTTGTGGTCGCTTAGTTTGTGAAACTCAGGTCGCTATTGTTAATCCAGAAACTTTCACAAAATGTGCAACTGATGAAGTAGGAGAAATTTGGGTATTAGACCCTAGTGTGGCTCAAGGATACTGGGAACGTCCGGAAGCAACTAAAGAAACATTCCAAGCTTATATAAAAGACAGTGGAGAAGGTCCATTTTTGCGGACTGGAGACCTAGGTTTTCTGAAAGATGGGGAACTATATATTACTGGGCGGATCAAGGATTTGATCATTATCCGAGGTACAAATCACTACCCCCAAGATATAGAGTGGACAGTACAACAAGTTCATCCCGCTCTCCGTCCAGACTATGGCGCAGCATTTTCAATTGAAGTTAAGGGTGATGAACATCTAGTAATTGTTCAAGAGGTGGAGCGTCGCACCCAAGATTTGGATACTGAGAAAGTAATTAATGACATCCGCCAGGTTGTCTCTGAGGACCATGAGCTACAAGTTTATGCTGTAGTTTTAGGTAAACCAGGAAATATTCTCAAGACCGCCAGTGGCAAGATTCAACGTCGTGCCTGTCGCTCAAACTTTTTGGCAGGAACACTAGATGTAATAGCTGACTGGAGTGAAAATCCTCAACTAACCTCTAAGTATCGCCAGTTACAAGAAGAAGTTGAGTCATTGGCATCTCAAGTGAAAAATAGCTAGTGGGACGAATGCCATTCGCCCCTACAAAAAAATCAGGAAATTTAGCATGGATAAACTAAAGCAATATTGGGTAGCTGAAGAACTAGAACGTGCTCTTGGCGATCCAGAAAATCCAGACAGTAAAATGTCTTTTAAAAGAGTAATTGAGATTGATGAGAGTGAAGAATTTCCCCATGAGGAAATTGCATGGCTCTATAACTGGAAACTACAACATTACTATGTGCCTGTGAATTGTGGTGGAGAGTTTACTTCTTTTGAAGAGTTTGTAGCTTTTGTTCGAGTTTTGTGTCGGCGCGACCAAACAATAGGAATTGCTTTTACTACTTTGTTTTGGTCTTTTATTACCTGGATGGCTGGTACAGATGAGCAAAAACAAAGGTTAGCAACTTATATTAAAGATGAACATGGAGCAATGTGTCTCGGTTACTCAGAAAAGGAACATGGTGCTGACCTAGTTGGTGGAGATTTAACGGCCACAAAAGTTCCAGGAGGTTATCTACTAAATGGAGAAAAGTGGCCTATAAATCGGGCAACTATTTCAGGAGTATCTTATATATTAGCAAAGACAGATAAAGAAGATGGCGGGGCTAGAAGTCTATCTTTATTTATGGTAGAAAAAAGCCGACTCGATCCAGCAAATTACTACAATTTACCGAAAATTCTTACCCACGGAATTCGAGCTTCTGATATGAGTGGGATAGGTTTTAAAGATTGCTTTGTTCCTGAAGATATGTTGATCAAAGGGGAAGGAGCTGGTCTAGAAGTAGCTCTGAAAGGATTTCAAATTACTCGAACTTTATGTGCAGCTTTTTCTCATGGTGCTGCTGATACGGCTTTAAGAACTACGTTAAAGTTTGCAATTAATCGGGTCATTTATAATAAGACAGTATTTGACATTCCTCAACCTAGAAAAATTCTTCTAGACGCATTTTTAGACCTATTGATTTGTGATTGTGAAACTATTGGGGCAGCAAGAGGATTTCATGTTATTCCCGAACAATTTAGTGTTTGGGCAGCAGTGGTGAAATATTTTGTCACTGTTCAGTTAGAAACAATGATTAATAATATTTCATCAGTGTTAGGTTCTCGTTTTTATATGCGAGAAGAACATGATTTTGGAATGTTCCAAAAAGTGCTGAGAGATAATTCAATTATTAGTGTGTTTGATGGTAGTACAACTGTTAATTTGCACGCTCTAATGTTGCAGTTCCGTCAGTTAACAAAACATCGTTCTCGACGGAATTCTGCTAAGATGGAAAAAATTAAATCTCGTCTGGAAATAATTTATTCCTTAGAGAAACAATTGCCTACTTTGGAACCAGAAAAATTAGAAATTTCAGGGCGGGGCGCTGATGATACTTTACAAGGATTAGAAATTGCATTAGAACAGTTAAAAGGTTTAAAAAATGCTAATATAGAACCATTAGTTCTAGAGCAAATTACGACCCTAACTGAATGTATCCTTGAAGAAGTAAATGCTCATGATCAACAAATTGCTAATTCAGCATTTGAGTTCGGTCACGACCAGTCACCAGAACTATTTGATATAACTAAAAAATATTGTGCTTTACACGCTGCTACTGCGTGTGTACAAATGTGGATTTATAACCGAGAATTACTAGGAGACTTCTTTGCTAGTGGTGAATGGTTAGTTTTAAGTCTAAATCGTCTACTACAACCTTTTGGGCATTCACAAAAAGTAGACCAATCCTACCAGGAAAAAGTCACTCAAGAAATGCTCAAACTTTATAAAGAAAATAAAGCTTTTTCTATTGTTCCTTTTCAATTAGCAAAAACTCAAAAACAGGAGAATATAACAAATGCAACAACTTCAGAACTCCAGCACGCTTAATGAAAATTCCCCAGTAGAAATTCTGCAAAACTGGATTAGGGAGAGACTAGCAGAACAACTTACTATTGATAAAAACACTATTGAGTTTGCAGATCCTCTAACTCGTCATGGTTTAGATTCTATTGATGCAGTAACTCTAGTGGGTGAATTAGAAGATGAATTAGATTTAGAATTACCTTCTACTTTGTTCTGGGATTATCCGACAATTGAGAAATCAGCTCAATATCTAGTGTCTGAATTTGATATTTCAGAAGCATTAGAAAATCTGGAATTTTCTGAAGAAGTAACAGAAAAAGAAGAAGAACCTGCTGCAAAATCTGGTAAAGGTTGGGGCGGTTTTTGGAAATAAGTAAGTGGTTCTTTATTAATGGATAATGGATAATTGATAATTACCTCTTTAAAAATTGATAATGAATNGCTCAATATCTAGTGTCTGAATTTGATATTTCAGAAGCATTAGAAAATCTGGAATTTTCTGAAGAAGTAACAGAAAAAGAAGAAGAACCTGCTGCAAAATCTGGTAAAGGTTGGGGCGGTTTTTGGAAATAAGTAAGTGGTTCTTTATTAATGGATAATGGATAATTGATAATTACCTCTTTAAAAATTGATAATGAATAGTGGATAATGAAAAATATCTGTAATTATCAATGATTAATTATTATGAGAGGCTTTAAACCTTTCGGGATTAATTATCAATTATCCATTGGTAAAAACACTTAGTAGCACATAGACATCTCCAAGAAATAAAAGAATTTCCCTGAAAAGTTAGTATAACTTCTAGGACGCCGTAATTTCTGAAGATATTTAAGAGAAAAAGTCTTAATCATACCTGTAAAATTGAGTATAGATTAAGACTTTTTCTTGATAAAATGAGAAACAAACTGTAGTTACTAGAAAAAATTTGTCCTGGTAACTTGAAATTAATTTAACAGATAAACAAATGGCTCAGACCCTAAGTAATTGGGATAAGTTGCTATCTAGAGAGAGGAGGAAATAGTTAATTGAATTTTTCTGATTTTTCCTTCTGGTGGGTACTACTGATTTTTAGTGTGCCTTTCTTTAGTATTCGTGCTATAGGAAAAAATTTAAACCTATGGCGAGATTATTTTGATACCATCGGTTTGATGGTATTGTCTCTAACATTATTTTTAAATGCTAATGTAAAAAGTTTTGCTGTATTTATATTTGAAGTGATTTTCAACTACATAATGGTACAACTAATGTTCCAAAGACGTGGTTGGGAGTCAAGGGCGATCGCTACTTTTTTAATAGTTTTTGATGTAGCTGTATTAGCATACTTTAAATATCTCACATTTTTTGTAGAAGATGTAGTTGGTTTAGTAATAGCAATTCCGAATAATTGGCAACAAAGTTTTCCTTTACCTGTATATAAGACTATTCCACCAGGTATTTCTTTTTATACTTTCCAGATGGTGGCATTTGTTGTAGATTCTTTTACAGCAAAAAGTAAAAAGAAAAAGCAGATTAATTTTGTAGATTACGTTAACTTTATTGCATTTTTCCCTCAGATTGTAGCAGGTCCAATTGAAAGACGCAAACAATTATTACCTCAAATAGAATCTTTCCGGTTCAAATTTACAGCGGAAAATTTTGATATAGGTTTACGCTGGTTGTCTCTAGGTTTATTTATGAAATTTGTTCTAGCAGATAACATTACTCCATATATCGACCTGCAAGAAACGGCAAATGCTTGGTTGGTTTGGTTTCATGCTTTCTTGTTTACTTTAAGAATATATTTTGACTTTGGTGGATACAGCTTTATGGCTGTTGGTATAGCTAAAGTTGTTGGAGTAAAATTAGAACTTAACTTTCTTGCGCCATATACCTCTGTAAGTATTCAAGAATTTTGGCGACGTTGGCACATTACTTTGAGTAACTGGTTTAGGGACTATGTTTTTATTCCCTTGATGGGTGCGAATAAACAGTGGGCAGCATTCTATTTATTTATAACTTTTACTCTTTCAGGTTTTTGGCATGGTGCAGCCTGGAATTTTATTTTATGGGGAGCTTACCACGGCGCTCTATTATTGGTACTCAGATATGCAGGTAGATCGTTTCAGAGATTTGTGGGGAGATGGACTGCCAAAACTGAGTTTATATCCTGGGCCTTGACATTAATATCGGTAACTCTAGGTTGTTTATTTTTCATGGAAACCAATATTAGTAGGTTGGGTGTTAAATTACAAACTTTAGTTACGCCATGGGCATATTCATTCTCTGGAGTTATTGATGCCTTTAGTTCTTATAGTATAAATGAGGCTTATGCTTTAGCTTTTACTATGTTTCTAGCAATGGGGGCATTATTTTTAGAACATTTGGCAATCTGGCAAAAACGAGAGGAGTATGAAATATTATTGTCTCCTTGGGTATCCAGAACTTTGTTAGGTTTAACTATTTTATTAGGAGCGACTGTTCCTTCTGCATTTATTTACTTCGAGTTTTAGTTGGATTACAGTTAGTAATAGAATTGGAAAAATCTCTGAGTTTGGAGTTTTAAATTTAAGAATATTTTTTCTGAGAAGATTATCTAAATAAATACCTATTAAGGAAAAAAGACTAAAGCTTCCTTGAGTTGATACTATTAGGATTTGTTGTGAGGTTAGTTGGAAAAAATAGGGAAACAAGAAATAATATTTATCAACATTAAAAACTGTGGAAACTGGAGAAAGTTCTCAAGCTGAAAAACAAAGTAATAAAGTCACAAGAATTTGCATANACTATTAGGATTTGTTGTGAGGTTAGTTGGAAAAAATAGGGAAACAAGAAATAATATTTATCAACATTAAAAACTGTGGAAACTGGAGAAAGTTCTCAAGCTGAAAAACAAAGTAATAAAGTCACAAGAATTTGCATATTGGGAGGCGGTTTTGGAGGTCTTTATACAGCTTTGTATCTACATAGTTGTTGGGGATTTAAAAATAAAAATTGCGAAGTTACATTAATAGATCCGCAAGATCATATTGTATTTACTCCGTTACTTTATGAGGTAATTACAGGTGAACTTGAACCTTGGGAAATATTTCCTCGTTTTCCTAAACTTCTGAAAAATAAAACAGTAGGGTTTTGCCAAGATACGGTTCAAGATATTGACTTTAAGGCTCGTAAAGTTAAACTTTTAGAACAAGGAAATTTGACTTATGACTACTTAGTTATTTCTGTGGGTGTAACTAATGGAAAATTACCAACTGGTGCAGAAGAAAATGTTTTGACATTCCGAACTTTAGCTGATACTCAAATCCTGGAACAAAAACTACAAAGTTTGGAAAATTCTAATAAAGAATTAATTCGAGTAGCTATTGTGGGTGGAGGTCCGAGTGGAGTAGAGTTGGCAGGAAAAATAGCAGATAGATTGGGAATAAGAGGAGAAATACGTTTAATAGAAAGAGGAAAAGAAATTCTGAAAAGCTTTACTTCAGCTACTCGTAAAAATGCTCAACGTGCTTTAGATAAAAGAAACGTTTTAATCAGTTTAGAGACAAGTGTTAATGCTATTGAAGCTGACAAAATTACTTTATGGCAGTCTAATGAAAGTGCTATTATTCCGACAGATTTTGTTCTGTGGACGGCAGGTACTCAAGTTAGAGAGTGGGTGAAAAATTTGGATTGTTCTCACAATTCTAGAGGTCAACTTATTTGTGAGCCAACTTTACAATTAGTTGATTATCCAGAAGTATTTGCTCTGGGAGATGTGGCAGAAATTTCATATCCTAATGGGAAAAAACTTCCAGCTACAGCTCAAGTTGCTTATCAACAAGCAAGTCAAGCAGCTAAAAATTTGTGGGGAATTTTAAATAATAAACGTCCCAGAAATTTTCGTTATTTACACTTAGGAGAAATGATTACTTTGGGAAAAAATGCCGCTGCTGTTACAAGTTTTGGTATTAGTTTGCATGGTTGGTTAGCTGCTTTTGTGAGACTTGGTGTTTATGTGCAACGTTTACCTACTCTTTCTCATGGTTTTCAAGTTTTATCTAATAGAATAAAAATTTGGTTTGCTAAAAGAATAAATAGAGGGAAGTAATACCATTTATTGAAAACTTTTCTACATATTCTTGGGTAGGGGAGTGG
>NZ_LGSU01001202.1 GCF_002260545.1 Hydrocoleum sp. CS-953
CCTCAAGGAAAACCGTAAGGGAATTGATAATGAATAATAGATAATTACCTCAAGGAAAACCGTAAGGGAATTGAATATAAGGAAATATTATTTCTTTTTTCCTTAAGCGTCAATCCTCTCCCTTTGAGAGAGAGGTAATTATTAATTATTAATTGTTAATTATTAATTGCTGAACTACTCCCTAATAAAAAGATTAAAAACCCAGTTTCTCTAATGAACTGGGTTTTAATGCAATTAATTATTTAGGGGAAAAGTTATCATCAAAAAAGATAACTAANGTAATTATTAATTATTAATTGTTAATTATTAATTGCTGAACTACTCCCTAATAAAAAGATTAAAAACCCAGTTTCTCTAATGAACTGGGTTTTAATGCAATTAATTATTTAGGGGAAAAGTTATCATCAAAAAAGATAACTAATTGTCTTTTTTCGGACTCACAATATACTCAGATGAAACCTGTTCAACTTTTCCTAATTTTACCAATGCCTGATAAAATATAGCTGAAACTTCAGCACGAGTAGCAGGTTGATTTAGATTTAAAGTTGTCACATCTGGATGATTTACTACTAATCCAGCAGCAGTTGTGGCAGCTATTTTTTCTTGAGCCCAATCAGGTATTTCTTCCTTGTCTTTGTAAATACTTAAAACCTCATCGGGATTAGATGGAATTTCCAGATTTAAGCCAGTAGCTAAAGAAATTAATACCTCTAATCTTGATACTTTTTGTTCTGGGCGAAAAACATTCCCTGGATACCCACTTAAAAAACCTGATTTAGTAGCTATTTGAATTTCGTTTTGAGCAATAGAATCTGCTTTTACATCTTCATAATTAACAGACTTTCTGGTTGATTTTTCCTCAAATACTTTAGGAATATGACTGGCAAATTCAGCTCGCGTGATAGATTGATTTGGCTCGAATTTATCATTATCAATCTGAGCAATAAGATTACTTTCTGCTAAAGGTTGAATGAAATTACTTGCCCAAAAACTATCAGGAACATCAGAAAATTTAACCGTGTCAGTAGGAGATATTTCAGGGGATGGCACTTCTGTAGTCACTAGCGGACTTTCAGGAGTTTCTACCTTTGGCGGAGAAGAAGTTTCTGTTGCTTTGGGCGACTCAGGAGTTTCTACCTTTGGCGGAGAAGAAGTTTCTGTNTTTGGCGGAGAAGAAGTTTCTGTTGCTTTGGGCGACTCAGGAGTTTCTACCTTTGGCGGAGAAGAAGTTTCTGTTGCTTTGGGCGACTCTGTTGTTGGGGTAGGAATAGGAGGTGCCACAGGTAAAGTCTCAGTTGCTATGGGAGAATCTACAACTTCCGGTGATATAGTAGATGGAGATTCAGATAACATCTTGCCAATACCTAATGCTGCTAAATTCTTAGCAATTTCTGGAGCAGCTTTTTGATTAGTTGTTTTTGGCGGTTTGGTTAATTGGGGTTTTGTCTCAGTCTTTGTCTTGACTTTATCTAAACCCTGAATATTTGGCTCTAACTCCTCAGCAGTATTAGTAATAGGAGTCAAAGCAGCTAGACTTGTTCCTAATTCTTCAGAGGTTAGAGATGTTCGATCCATTTTTGATGCTGACTCACCAGTAGGAGTCTTAAGTTGAGGTATGCCTAAGCTAAAGATTGACTCTTCAGCAGCAATATTGGGACTATCAACAGTTTCAGGTAGAGATGTTGAAACTATGGGTTTAGAAAGTAGATTAAACCCATTATTTTCTCTAGTTGTTGCCCAGNCCAGTAGGAGTCTTAAGTTGAGGTATGCCTAAGCTAAAGATTGACTCTTCAGCAGCAATATTGGGACTATCAACAGTTTCAGGTAGAGATGTTGAAACTATGGGTTTAGAAAGTAGATTAAACCCATTATTTTCTCTAGTTGTTGCCCAGAAAAATATGCTGCCAAAAGTCGCTAAGGCTACAAATATTGCAATCCATTCATCACGTTCTACTGGCCTTGGCCGTGATGGTGGTTTTGTTGGTGTATTTGTCATCGTAAAATTTCGGTAAGTGGGAAACCACCGTCTTTTAAGCGGTGGATGGAAACGACTCGACGGATTTTAATCCGTAGTCAAAAAANGGGAACCGTGCAATTTGGAAATCGTGGTTTTAACCCGATTTACAGCTCCTAGTCACGAATCCACGCGACTTTAGTCCGTGGAGTGTCAAGGCTATTCTATATTATATAGCGACAGCTCTAGATTAGAGTGACATACTCCCACGCCAACCTTAAGGTATGCCGTGGGCTTCTCGTTTCCCTGCCCTGCTATTGCATCGGGCTCCACGAGCTTTAAGGACGGAATGCCCTACCGCCCTGTTTTTTATATTTATCGCCGCGTTTACATCACGGTCTATTACTATGCCACAGTGCGGACAAGAATGGGTTCTTTGCGACAATTCTTTAGGGACTTTTTCACCACAATTTGAGCAATCTTGGCTGGTATTTTTGGGGTTTACTGCTATAGTTTTCTGTCCAGCATTTGCGGCTTTGACAGTAAGAATAGACAAGAATTGTCCCCATCCAGCATCATTAATTGATTTACTCAATCTGGTTTTTGCCAACCCCCTAATATTTAAGTTTGCCTCCGGCACGCCGCTCCGCGTCTACGTGGGCAATAATATCAGCTTTTGATAATAATTCATTGGCTGTTTTGAAATGAAAATATTTTCGCTTATCGGCGACTTTTTTGTGTTGTTTGGCTACAGCTTTAACAGCTTTTAACCATCTTTTGCTGCCCTTCTTCTTACGAGATAAATGTTTTTGTAAGGTTTTTAGTCGATGCAGAGATTTTCGATAGTATNGCACGCCGCTCCGCGTCTACGTGGGCAATAATATCAGCTTTTGATAATAATTCATTGGCTGTTTTGAAATGAAAATATTTTCGCTTATCGGCGACTTTTTTGTGTTGTTTGGCTACAGCTTTAACAGCTTTTAACCATCTTTTGCTGCCCTTCTTCTTACGAGATAAATGTTTTTGTAAGGTTTTTAGTCGATGCAGAGATTTTCGATAGTATTGAGGACTTGGAACCGATTCTCCTTCACTTGTTACCAAGAAATCTTTTAACCCCATGTCAATTCCTAGAGTATTTTCTGATGTGGGTTTGACATCAGAATTCAACTTAGGAACCGACTTGTCTTCTAGGGATAGCGTAACATAATAACCATCAGCTTTGCGACTAATAGTAACAGTTTTAATTTGAAAACCATTGGGTAACAGTCGATGTTGAATTAACTTTACTTTACCAATTTTGGGTAAATTAATCCTATTTCCCTCAATGCAATCTTGCTTGATTTGGGGATAAGTAAAGCTCCGATAACGTCCTTTTCCTTTAAATCTAGGTTTACCTAATCGCAGCCCGTTTTTATCTACCTTAAACCACCTATCAAAGGCAAGTTTTACCCGTTTTATGCAATCTTGCAAAACCTGAGAATGAATTAACTTATATTCAGGAAATTTATCTTTGGTATTTACCAAATCTTTTTTCTGGGAATAATAATCTGGATTATCTCTTAGTTGAGGAATTGGCATCACCAAGGAACAAGCGTTAACCGGACAGCGATTTTCTGACCACCATGAGAACCGCTCCCCTAGTCGATAGTTGTACTGCCGACGCAACAAGTCCAACCACAATTCTATTGTGGCTATCTGGTCTTTGTTGGGTCTAAGCTTGTACTGGTAAGCAGTTCGCATATCTGCTTTAACTTGTTGTGGCTTTTTATTATAACACCAATTTTTCCATAAGACAACTATTATGCAACCAGATTTTGTATCAAGGGGTCGTTCGGTGTCAGATTTAAAGGCCATTTAATCTTGACAACCAAGTACAGGAAAGATGTTTTTACAGCATCAATGCTGACTCGCTTAAATGAAATTTTGGAAGAATTATTAATTANTAGTTGTACTGCCGACGCAACAAGTCCAACCACAATTCTATTGTGGCTATCTGGTCTTTGTTGGGTCTAAGCTTGTACTGGTAAGCAGTTCGCATATCTGCTTTAACTTGTTGTGGCTTTTTATTATAACACCAATTTTTCCATAAGACAACTATTATGCAACCAGATTTTGTATCAAGGGGTCGTTCGGTGTCAGATTTAAAGGCCCATTTAATCTTGACAACCAAGTACAGGAAAGATGTTTTTACAGCATCAATGCTGACTCGCTTAAATGAAATTTTGGAAGAATTATTAATTAGATGGGAATGCAAATTAATAGAATTTAATGGTGAAGAAAACCATGTTCATATTTTGTTTCAGTATCATCCCAGCGTGATGTTGAGCAAGCTAGTCAATAATATAAAAACAGTTACGAGCCGACGGTTAAGAAAAGAATTTGCAGAACAAATTAATGCTGTTTACTGGAAAGATGTTTTCTGGAATGGTTCTTATTTTATTGCTTCTTGTGGCGGGGTAACAATTTCTACTTTGAAAAAGTACATTGAGAATCAGAAAACTCCAGAGTAATATGGTTAATTAAGTAGGCATCGAGCCTACTTAATTAACCGCCGATTNTTACGAGCCGACGGTTAAGAAAAGAATTTGCAGAACAAATTAATGCTGTTTACTGGAAAGATGTTTTCTGGAATGGTTCTTATTTTATTGCTTCTTGTGGCGGGGTAACAATTTCTACTTTGAAAAAGTACATTGAGAATCAGAAAACTCCAGAGTAATATGGTTAATTAAGTAGGCATCGAGCCTACTTAATTAACCGCCGATTCAACTCAATATTAGGAATTAAAAAATGGTCATCATTGCAGTGCAGTGTCTAGACTAAAATTGTGGTTTAGGAGCGAGCAACCTAAAACAGCAAGAATTAAACTTTTGACTTTTGACTTCTGCTAATGATTACCGAATAATTAATAATTATTAATTAAATACCTTGGTTAAAAGCTTCCCCCTATACGGGAAAAAAAGAAATCAGGACTTACGCAAAGGTACTATGTATAGAGTTAAAAAACTGTTGCGCAATAGTTTTGAACACTATATATAGCGTCTCTGCGTAAGTCCTAGAAATAATATTTCCTTATATTCAATTCCCTCAAGGTTTTAACTAGAGGTAATTATCCATTATCCATTATTAATTATCAATTATCAATTATCAATTATCAATTATCCATTATCCATTATTAATTATCCATTAATGAATAAACCATTAATTATTGGTCACCGAGGTGCATCTGGCTTGGTGAAATTTGAAAATACTTTAGAATCTTTTGCTAAAGCCATTGAGTTAGGTGTTTCAATGGTAGAGTTTGATGTGAGAAAAACTCAGGATAATTTATTTGTTGTCTTTCACGATGAATCAATTGATGGGATAAAAGTTAGGGATTTGACTTATCAACAACTTTTAGATATTTCTCGGCAAAAAGGTTTTGAAGTTCCATTAGTAGAAGATGTGCTGAAGTTGTGTCGGGGAAAAATAAAACTTGATATTGAATTGAAAGAAGCGGGATATGAATTGGAGATAGTTAATTTAGTCAAAAAATATTTAGATTATCAAGATTATGTGATTAAATCTTTTCTTGATGCTGCGATTATTGCTGTTAAAAAAGCTGATAATAAAATTACAACTGGGTTGTTATTAGGATTTGGAAAATCCCAAAATTTAATCCCTAGTCGATTATCAGAAATTTTTCCAGAATTTCGTTTATTTACAACTCAAGCTGATTTTGTTTCCCCTAATTATCAGTTAATAAAATTCAGTTTTGCGTGGCGGATGAAACTGATGAATAAGAATATCTATGTTTGGACGGTTAATGATGAAAAATTAATGGCTGAAATTGTTAATAAAGGAGCTTTTGCGTTAATTACAGATAGACCAGATTTAGCTTTGAAGTTATTTGATAGAAATTAATATTTAGCTTTTCGGCATATTTTTTTATTGCGTATATTCCGTCAGTTTACCAGGTCATTTCAATGGGGTTGGAATGTGGCAGATAGACTAGCTTTTGCAGAAGTATTAGCCAGNATGAATAAGAATATCTATGTTTGGACGGTTAATGATGAAAAATTAATGGCTGAAATTGTTAATAAAGGAGCTTTTGCGTTAATTACAGATAGACCAGATTTAGCTTTGAAGTTATTTGATAGAAATTAATATTTAGCTATTAATATCTTTTCTTCTTTAACTAGAGTTTTGTAATATTCTTTTTTCAAAATGCTCTAATATAAAATTTGGATAATTACCGAATAATTAAGGTTTAAAGCCTCTCCTTAAAAGGAGAGGTAATTATTAATTATTAATTGTTAATTATTAATTATTGAATATAGCCTAGTCATTGGGACTGGAACGGAGTGAAAGGTTTGCGGAGCATTCCGGAACGGATAGCAATCTCCTAAACTTTTGAGATTGCTTCCTTTCGTCACAATGACGATTTTTCAACTGGATTATGTATAATTAAACGTTAAAAAAATTGTAGGGGCGGGTTTAACCGAAAGCCTTGACCTAAGCACCATCTAGTTATCAAAACCCGCCCTCTAATGTTGCTCAATTACTTAATATTTAAAAAATAACAAAAATAGCCTCTTATAACTAAGAAGCTCTTGTAAAAATAGCTTAATTTTAAATAAAGTCCTGATAATCTTTGAAGTAGTGAGCAATTATCAGGACTTTGTTGTGAAAAGTTTGTTTAACTTAAGCCTTTTTGGATAATTTCTTTTTGGATAAAATACCTGCACCAGCAAATAAACCTAAACCAAGTATAGAAGAAGGTTCAGGTACACTCTCAGATAAAACATCACCACCGAACTCTTCATATTGGTATNGCTTAATTTTAAATAAAGTCCTGATAATCTTTGAAGTAGTGAGCAATTATCAGGACTTTGTTGTGAAAAGTTTGTTTAACTTAAGCCTTTTTGGATAATTTCTTTTTGGATAAAATACCTGCACCAGCAAATAAACCTAAACCAAGTATAGAAGAAGGTTCAGGTACACTCTCAGATAAAACATCACCACCGAACTCTTCATATTGGTATGTTACTGTAACACTTGCTCCAGCTTGTGTAGAAATAATAGAAGCAATGTTAGCTGCACCTGTTACATTTGAATTAGTATTAGCAGAGAATAAAAACTCTGCATTACCAACACCAGTGAAGAAGTCTAATACAGCTTGGTCATTGTAATATCTCTCTCCATTTAATGTAGCTGTTAGTCCATTAAAGCTTTGACCAGAAGTACCTCCAAAGTCTATACGAAGATCATGGGCAGTTGCCAGAAATGAATCTGAAGCACTCAATGTTTCTTCAAACAAAGGGTTATTGAGAATGTCATCCCCAAGTAACGACAAAGTACCTCCAAGAGTAAAAGTTAGAGTTTGAGCTTGTGCATCCAGACTCTCTACTAGAGCATTGCCAACTATCTGTCCATCAAAGCCGACCGTAACATTTTTAAGTGTACCAAGACTACCATCGAATTTTTCAATTGATAAGAGGGCATCTGTAATATCTGTTGGTGCTAGATCAAAGGTATCTGTAAACGTTAGGGTCTGAGCATTAGCAACACCAGCATTAGCTATTACGCCAGTGAATGCAACTGTAGCAGTTAAACCAGCAAAGAATTTAGAGTTAACAATGTTGTTGATCATGGTTTTGGTTTATTTTAGTGTAATTAGTTACTTTTATTTTTCAACAAGGCCATATTTCACCAACACCAACTTTTATGTTGTAGATGAACCGCCTGCGTCCTTGTATCTATTTTTATAGATTTTCAAACTTTTATACTGTGATAAAAATCATAAAAATCAATGATCTTAATTACTGCTTTTTAAATCAAATAATGAATTAAGTATAGACAAATATTATAAAAGCTTTGCTATAAAAGGCTTTTAGAGAAATAAGATTTTACTTTCACACTGTATCGGAACTGCCAGAAAATAGTATAACTCGTGTAAGCAC
>NZ_LGSU01001203.1 GCF_002260545.1 Hydrocoleum sp. CS-953
ATATTTTACATTCTTCCCAGCAGACAGTGAAGAGCCTCTACACTGCCTAGTAATGGAATTTATTGACGGCTCCAATTTGATGGATTGGATGAAAAGTCGTCGCCATAGGCCAATAAATCAAACTCAAGCAGTAGATTGGCTAACACAATTATCGACAATATTGGACAAAGTTCATCAGCAGAATTATTTCCATCGGGATATTAAGCCCCACAATATCATGCGGAGGAAAAATGGCCAGTTGGTGCTGATAGACTTTGGCACTGTGAGAGAGGTATCAGATACCTACTTGGTGAAAGTAGGTCAAGGCCAAAATGTTACAGGGATTGTCTCACCAGGGTATACAGCTCCAGAGCAAAGCAATGGCAAAGCAGTACCTCAATCAGATTTTTTTGCTTTAGGACGTACTTTTGTCTATTTATTAACAGGTAAACCCCCAACAGCTTTTCCAGAAAATCCACGCTCTGGAAAGCTTCAATGGCACAAATATGCCCCTCAAGTATCAACAGAATTTAAAAAAATCATAGATTATTTAATGGCATTGACTCCTGGCAATAGACCTCAAAGGCCAGCGATAATTTTGCAGTGTCTGGCAGAACTAGACACAGAAAATAGTCCAACTGATAATTCTCGTATTTCTACTCCTGCTCAACCAGGTCGTTCAAGTAGAGAAAATACAAAACTACCAACAGACAAAACTCAAACTAGACATAAAGTTAAGACAAAATTCAAAACAAAAACAAGTACAAAAATATCTAATAAGTCAAAAATTAAGTCAAGAATTAAGTTCATAAATAACCTAATAGTAGGGTTGACAATGTTACTATTAGCAGCAGCAAGTTCTCAATTTTATGGCTTTTGGCGCTACGGAATGTTTCCTAGTCATCCAGTTTTTTTATTGCGAGGTTTAAACAGTAGTCGATTTTTACAAAAAAACTTAAATGGTTATCTCGGAGAAGTAAATGCGATCGCCCTAACACCAGATGGTCAAACTTTAGTCAGTGGTAGCTTAAATACCATCAAAATTTGGAACCTCAAAACTGGGGAACTAAAAAGGAATATTCGAGATGCTCATACAGATAAAATAACTACTCTCGCAATAAGTCCTAATGGTGAAATATTGGTAAGTGGCAGTGCAGACAAAAATATTAAGATATGGGATATCAAAAGTGGTAATCTATCAAAAGAGATTCCAGCTCACGATGGTCAAGTAAATTCAATTGCTATTAGTCCTGATGGACAGACATTAGCAAGTGTTGGTAGCGATCGCTTAATGAAGTTGTGGAACCTCAAAACAGGTAGTCGAATACTTACTCGTATACCAGATAAGGAATATGAAGTAAAAGCTCTAGCCTTTAGCCGGGATGGCACCATTTTAGTTAGCGGTAGTGAAGATGGTACTATTAGACTGTGGAATCTGAGTACAGGTATTCGCAGACAAACTTTAGAAGGACATACCCAGGCAGTTAATGCTATCGCCATCAGTCCAAATAATCAAACCTTAGCTAGTGGGAGTGAAGATGGAACCATTAGAATCTGGGATTTGTATACAGGAGAAGAGGAAAGTATAATTACACCAACTACAGATGCAGTTAAAGCAGGTGCAGTTAAAGCTGTTGTTTTTAGTGCTGATAGCCGAACAATAGTTAGTGGTGGTGACAAAATTACTATTTGGAATACAATTACCGAAGAAAAATTACAGACATTTTTTGGTCATTCAGAAACAATAAGTTCTCTTGCTATTACTCCCGATGGCAAAACTTTAGTCAGTGGCAGTCTAGATCAAACAATCAAAGTTTGGCGTATGCCTTGAATCAGTTATCAGTTATAGCGCGTAGCGCTAGGGAATAGGCAACAGGCAACAGGCAACAGGGATGATACAGGATAATAGGAAACAGAAAATTTTTTCATCACTAATTACGGTTTGCTAAAAAAGTCTTTTTGGTAGGGGTAGGAGTCAGGAGCCAGGAGTCAGGAGTCAGGAGGAATGGGTAATTTAGAGGAGACAGGAGCAAGACTTATCCCTTGATTTTCAGCCATTAGTACAACCTAAAATCCTAACTTTTTGAGTCCCTTAGAACGAAAACCTTGTAATGCATGAAAGACCATTAAAGGCTAAAACTTTTATCTGTTAATGCTTTTATCTTTAATCAGCAAGCCCTAATTATCCGGACATGATATTAGTCCTCTGTAGGGGTTTGGCGACCAAACCCCTACTTTGATCAATCTTCAGAATAAAGCTTCTGTCTAAACCGGATTTAGTATTAATATAAAAAAAGTAAGGGAAAAAGATGATTTATTTCTTCCCTACTTTTATGTACAGTTAATTAACTTGTATTTCTAGAACCTAAATTGAGTTCTCAAACTACCTACCCAGAGAGTATCATTATTATCATTGTGATTTGGATTAGTAATCACAAACAAACCAGGTGTAATGGCTATAAAGTCATTAACTGCATAACGATAGAAAATTTCAATATGTACAGAGGTATCAGGATCTTTTAAATTGTCATCATTACCACCATCAGTAACAATTGGTGGTACACCAACAATAATTCCTCCTAAGCTACCATCTTTAAATAAGTCAGGAAATGCAATTGTAAACGCTCCATTAATAATAGTGATATCATCATCATCATCATTGTTACCATCTTCAGGACGCGCCCAGGTAGTACCAAACCAGCCACCAATTTGGACATGATCGTTTAGCCTCCACTGAGCTTCAAATCCAATATTATCAGCAGTAGTTCGTCTGCCATTAAAAGGATCTCGCGCTCGGAAACTTCCTGTACTGGAAGTAACATTAACTTCATCCTTAATAAAATACTTGCGAACATAGTTCACTGTAAAAGCGAGGTCTGGATTAGGTTCAAATGCAATCTGACCAAAAGCACTATGTTCGCCATTAAATAAACCTTGGCCTTCTCTTGGACTTTCTGGTTCTCCAGCTATATAACCACTATTAATTTGCCATTTTTCACCAGGCTGGTATTGAACAACTAGACCTCCATCATCAGGTCCACGATAGGCAGTAGGGTTATATCGTCCAAATCTTGAAGTAGCACCAGAACCACTACTCTCAAACGGAGATAAGATAGTCTGATAGTCATCAACTTCAAGTCCTTGAGGACCAATAATTACCTTAAATTTCTCACCAACAGGAAACTCATAAATTAGTTTATCAAGAACCACTGTATCGTCAGGGTCACTTTCATCTGTACCCAATCTAGTCATTAGGGTATTAGTTAGCTCCCGGCTACTCCAGTTAGGAATATCTCGTGCTTGTAAACGAGCTCTGAGGCGGTCTTCACCTGTAAAGCTAGTATCAAAGTTTAAACGAACCCGATAACCTAATGCAGTTTCAGTTCTATCATCTTCGCTGCTTGCTACCCCACGCGCTCCTGCTCGTTCTCCCCAAGTATCAGTCAGCCAAAAGAGAACTTCACCATTAAGCTTAGTAGTTGTAGAGAATTGATTGGCTTCAAGTTCTGCAGTTCTGGCTTCTAGGGCATCAACACGACCACCTAACTCTGCTAGTTCTACCGCAAACTCCTCTTGCAGTCGTTGCAGGACAGCTAAATCATCACGAGTTACTAAATCTGCAGTTGCAGCAGCAATTAACTCTGTAATTCTATCTAAACAAGCATTTAAACCTGCTGCAAACTCATAACGGGTCATTGCCCGATTTCCTTTGTAAGTACCATCTGGATAACCTACAATACAACCGTAACGCTCTACTAGAGATTGTAAAGCTTGGAAAGCCCAATCAGTGGGTTGTACATCTGACAACTGAGACACAGATGTTACCTGTCCCATAGGGTCAGCTTGTTCTAACTCAGATCCTGGAATTTGTAAGGAGGGGTCTTTCAGTTTTTGCAAGCGACTATCTCCTGGTACTTCTACCTCTTCTGAAGCAGCATCATTTTGGGCTTCTACAGGTAACTGAGTAGTTGTATTAGTAGTATTAGTATTAGTATTTTGAGCATTAGCCAGTTGTTCTACAGAAACCTGATTAGCTAAAGCAGAATTAGCGATTAATAAGGCAGCTAGACTGAACGTACCAGGAGTTTGCTTAAGAACGTTCAAGATTATTTTTGTCATTTATCGATCTCTCCTCACACCTTTTAATTAAACTAGGAAACTATTATGCCTTTTATCAACAACTCTACTGTTTAGAGTAGATTGAACTGTTGATTGTTCCAATTGATTTTTTAAGATTTATAGTTCTATAAGCTAAGTTTAACTTTCAGCTAAGTTTAACTTTTAAATAGCTATTTACCAATGGATAATGGATAATTGATAATTAATCAATTCGGCTTTATTGCCTCTCCGTTTCAATGTATATATTGATATAAGAAGAGAGTTTTTATGATCCACTTTCCATTATTCATTGTTCATTATCAATTAATCAGAATTCCTTATATTCAATTCAGTTACAGTTTATGCCAGAGGTAATTATCCATTATCATTAAAAATGAAAATTACATCCATTACTGGGGGATTAAGTTCCTCAATTTTCTAAGCAGATACTATGAAATAAGCAAATATAGTTCATGCTAGATAATATGGAAATATTCCTAGTAGTTTTTACCCGAAGCCTATCCTAGCAAAGATAGAATCAGACATATACATCTAACAAATCCATCAGAACCATCCCCAAGTAAGTTATTTTGTTAAAGGGTTATACAAACTAAGCACAGTCATATTTTTTTACCAGACAGGTTAGCACCTCTTGCAGCATAGTGCAACTATCTTGAATATTAGGATTTTTGATATAAATTGAGATATTCTTAAGTTTTTAATGACCAATAAGTTGAAAATTTGAAAAAAATCCCTAGATATAACCCCTCAACTTTTAATTAGCACTCCTAGAGACTAGCTAATATAGAATCCGATTGAAAACTTGTCATTGCGACGATAGGAAGCAATCTCAGGAGTCCCACGAGATTGCTATCCGTTCCGGAATGCTCCGCAAACCTTTCACTCCGTTGCAGTCGCAATGACGCAGGCTATAGTAATTATCTGGATTTGATATAAGGGGTATAACAGTAGTTAAGGAATTTATTAGGTAATGAACAATTCAATAATCAAAGTCTTGAAAAAATCTTCAGAATTAAGGTCTGGTATATTCAAGACTCACTATAGCACTACGAATTAAGGTTAGGACAGTTATAAATCCTGGAACCCTTTAACAGTCTACTGTTCCCTATTCCCTATTCCCTATTCCCGATTCAAGTAGCGCTATACTATTCACCATTCACCTATCAGTTAATGAGAAACTAGGACGCTACACCAAAGGAGATGTATGAATAAAACAGGTAAGCATTCCTTGCATCTGAGTTACTCTCTGGCTAACTACTTACTACTAACGACTGAATGCTTACAACTGCTATTTAATTTTCTACCCTCAAGCCAAAAATCTAGAATCTGAATTGAGTTCTCACCGAACCAACCCAGAGAGTATCATTATCCTCAATGTGATTAGGATTAGTAATCACAAATAAAGCAGGAGTAATGGCAATATTGTCATTCATTTGGAAGCGATAAAGTATCTCTATATGTATAGAAGTATCATCGTCTTTCAAATCATCATCATCACCACCATCAGTAACAATCGGTGGTACACCAACAATAATACCACCCAAACTACCTTCTTTGAGTAGGTCTGGGAAAGCTAAGGTCAAAGCACCAGTAAGAATGGTGATATCATCTGTATCACTGTCATCTTCAGGCCGAGCAAATAATGTACCAGCCCAACCACCTATTTGAAAGCCATCAGTAATTTTCCATTGAGCCTCAAAGTTGATGCTATCTGCGCTAGTTCGTGTGCCATCAAAAGGATCTCTGGCTTTAAAACTACCTGTACTTCCAGTTAGGTTAACATCGTTTTTGGGATGGAAGGTACGAACATAACCTACTTGAAAAGCTAGATTTTCATTTGGTTCAATTGTAAACTGGCCAAATCCACTAAATCCACCATTAAAAACACCTCTGCCTTCTCGAGGGTCTTCTGCATCTGGTGCAGCATAACCTACAGTTAACTGAATTGCATCATTAAAGGCGTAAGCAAATTTAACACCAGTATCAGAAGGAGAACGATAGTAAATAGGGTTAAATCGTCCAAATCTAGAAATTGAACCACTACCACTACTATCAAAAGGTGTAATAGGTCCAATGAAGTCGTCAAGACCATAGCCATTAGCCGCTAATTCTATTTCACCTTTACCATCTAGTAAAGGAAAACGATAGGCCAACTTATCAAGTTCAAAATCGTCATCTAAATCATCATCTGTAGCGAGGCGAGTCATCAAAGTATTCGTCAAATCTCGATCGCTATAATTCGGAACGTTACGAGCTTGTAAACGAGTTCTCAAACGGTCTTTCCCAGTAAAACTGGTATCAAAGTTTAAACGAACCCGATAAGCAAAAGAAGTCTCCGTTTTGTCCTCATCACTCTTTGCTACTCCACGACCTGCAGCTCTTTCTCCCCAGGTATCACTCAACCAGAACAATACTTCACCATTTAGTTTTGTTGTAGTAGAGAATTGATTGGCCTCTAATTCTGCTGTTCTGGCCTCTAGAGAATCAACTCGTCCCCGTAAAGCAGCTAATTCTGCAGCGAACTCTTCTTGTAATCTTTGTAAAACGGCTAGGTCTTCCCTAGTTACTAAATTCGTAGTTGCAGCAGCAATTAATTCTGTGATTCTATCTAAACAAGCATTCAAACCTGCGGCAAACTCAAAACGGGTCATTGCCCGATTTCCTTTGTAAGTCCCATCAGGATAACCTGCAATACAACCATAACGCTCTACCAAGGATTGCAGAGCTTGGAAGGCCCAGTCGGTAGGTTGTACATCAGATAACTGAGTCACGGATGTCACCTGATCCATGTACTCTCCATTATCCAAATCTGATACCCCTACTGGTGCCAGTGAGGGGTCATCCATTGGCATTGGCCGACTATCAAAAGCTTGAGCAATCTCAATCGGACCTTGGGCTAAGTTCTGATTTACAGAACCTTCATCGGTTCCTACATTTTGTAAAGGAGTCTCAGCAGCGATCGCCGAGCCTGCCATTAATAAGGCCACACTAAAAACACTAGGACTGTGTTTAAAAGTGTTCCAGATAAGTTTTTTCATATTTTTACCAATCCTCACACCAATTTGGAATAAGCTAGGTAATACCTAACTTGACTTTGCTCAACATAACCTTAATAACATTTTTTCCATCGGCACCATATTCTAAATTTTGGTTACGACTTTAGATTTATCGTTTAGCCATATTATTGAAGTATGGATTACTAAATAAATCTAGACTTAAATTAGTCTGCTTTTAAGGAATAATCAAGACTACAGTTATTTCTTTGCTTTGCAAAAAAAGACAGATAATATTAAGTCTTAAATATTTTTTTCAGGCTTCTAAGTTTTATAGCGCTGCGGGCAGGGAACAGGGAACATAAAACAAGCAATAGTGAGAATAAATTTCCAATAATATAAAGCTTTGAGCTGCTTGGACACCCCCTGCAATTTGTAAATATGCTAGCGCACATTGCTATAAATGGCCTACGCACCAAAGTAGTTTGACAGTTTTAGAGACTGGTTTAGTGATTAAGCGTTGCTGTAATTTAATTTCCACCCTTTGAGGAAGGCGTGAGAATTGATTTACACACAGCTCAAGCATTATTCCCTTCTCTATATCACAATTTAGTTAATTTGTCTATATATACTATTTCTTTAATGATGAGTTTACAATGTTACATTAGAAATTATATTTTGCTTGATTAGTAAAAGTTGCACTCTCGTCGCAAATTCTACACCTAATTTGACAATTTGCAACCTAAATTTTTTGAGTATTTTTTCAGCAAACAAGCCAAAAACTAATATAGGAAAGGATTGGAATAACTG
>NZ_LGSU01001204.1 GCF_002260545.1 Hydrocoleum sp. CS-953
ACCAAGAATAGCATCTTGACCTGAACCACCATCTATAGTATCGTTCCATCATCACCAACCAGAGAGTCATCACCTGTATCTCCGAATATTGAGTCGTTTTCTGAACCCCCTAAAACGGTGTCTGCTCCAGCGCCACTACTAATAGTATCGTTATCAGCACCACCATCTATTAGATCAAAACCTTTCCGAAAACATAGAAACTTGCTGCCGATATTCCTGATATAAATTTCCATAAATAGAAATCATATCCTCCTCTTCTAATTTAATACCAATTAGCACATAAATAGTTGTACCCATAGCAAAAACTAGATGAGAAACTGTCATTAATGGAGTTGCCCAAAAAGAAATAATAATACCCAACATAATTGGATGGCGAATATATTTATAAAACCCTAGAGTTCTAAATTCTAAATCTTCATATTCCTGACCAAGCCAATATAAATATACTTGTCGCAAGCCAAATAAATCAAAATGGTTAATCATAAAAGTGCTGAGGAAAACAATTAACCATCCCAAGGCATAGATGGCATAAATAATATTAGAAATTATTGGGTTTTGTATATTCCAAAGAATTCCACCCAAAGAATGCCATTGCCAAAATAACAGTAGTAATGCCAGACTTGACATTAAAACATAAGTGCTACGTTCTATAGGTTCTGGAATTATTTTTGTCCACCATTTCTTGAAACTTTGACGTGCCATAAGACTATGTTGAATGGCAAACAAACCGATTAATAAAATATCAATTAATAAACCCTTAACTAGAGAACCATCTAAATTAGAATCTAGTGTTTTTGGTACTATTAAATTGCCCACAAAACCAATGTTATACAGAAGAGCTATCAATGCTATTAAATAACAAACTAAACCATAGATAAATGCTAGTATTCTACTCATTTTTTTCTAATGAAACCTCCAGAAATTTGATGACATTATTTAACAAGTAAAGCAGCTTTAGTTAAAGACTCTTAAACAACAGAAATTTAGTTACTAAACTCTTACTTTAGCCAACTTTTTTGAATTAGTATTAGATCGAGCTAGATTCGCTCATTAATATTGTACAACTGACGGGGTAAATATTCTTTGCTTTTTTCCTATCTTTCGACCGATATTTCCTATTCTGTACGGACGTTGATCCAGCGTCTCTACTTACTCCCTACTCCCTACTCCCTACTCTCCTATTATTTTATACTCGAAAATTTCACGGAAAACTTCTAAGTATTTTTCATAAACCTCAATCTTGAAGCAAACAATAATTACCTTTTCAATAGATTGACTTTCTAAGAAAATTTTCATCACTTCAGTTATAGCTATTCTTGCTGCTACTTCCACCGGAAAATGTAAAGCACCAGTAGCAATAGTAGGAAAGGCAATTGTTTTAATGGCATATTTTTCTGCTAAAGCTAAACTATTTCTATAACATCTTATTAGTATATTCTTATCTTCTAAATTTCCACTTTGCCATCTAGCTGGGACTGTATGAATAACCCACTTAGCAGATAAATTATAACCACTGGTAATTTTCGCTTCTCCATATTCACAAGTAATCAATTTTCGACAAGCTTCTTTAAGTTCTACTCCAGCAATTTTATGAATAGAATTAGATACCATTGAACCAGCAGAAAGAGCGCGGTCTGTAGAATTAACAATAGCATCAACTTCCTGTCTAGCAATATCACCTTGGATAATTTTAATTCTATTTTTTATTGAATTTTTCTTGATCTGCTCAAGATGGAATTTTTCTGAATGAAGTAGACAATTATTCACACGATTAAAAAAAGTTTCTCTCCATATTCCCACTCCAAATTTTTCCACTTTAAATTTCACACACCATGAAACAGGTAAATGACCTATAGGTGCATTTAAACTAAAATTCAGTTCGCTATAATATTTTGCCTGACCTTCCACTTGCCATCCCAAAGCTTCACTAAAATTTTGCCAAATCATTTTGTAATATTTACGATTTTTACCGAACCTCTTCTCAATACTTTTTACCACATTAAAATAGATAGATTTTTGCACGCTAAAACCAAAACGACTCTGAGAATAATCTAGCCAAAGTTGATTAATTTTCTCTAGCTCCGAACAGGGAAAATTTTCTATATCAAAAAGAGTCAATTTTTCGTCTTTATTTTTGTCGACTACTTGCAACATTAAGGTGACAGTTTCTTTGTCAGCTTCTCGAAAATTTCCAGCTTCTAAAAAATCTCTCAGATGAGAGTAGTCTATTTCTGTTTTGCCAGTAATATTAGGAGAAATATTTTTCGGTTCCTCAAGTCCGCAAGTTTGTATGCGAGATAAAAAAGCAATACCAAAATTTACCATTCCTCGCCCTACTCCACAGGGCAAATGTCCGACTGGTGCATTAATATTAAAATTCAAATCAAACCAAGATAAATAGTTTTCATTTACTCGCCATCCCACCTGTTCAACAAACTTCATATAAATTTTATAGTCAGCATCAGGTTTACCGCCTATATTCTGCCAAATTACTTTTTGAACGCTGAAACCAAACCTACCATTACTATATTTAATCCAAAGTTTATCGATAATTTTTAAGTCTCTACAAGGAAATTTTTCTATTTCTGCTTTTGCTCCCCATTCTTTGGTTTCTCGACCTAAAATTTTCAGCATTATTTCTCTGGTTTCTGCATCTGCTTTTTGCCATTTTTGGGCAGCCAAAAAATTTTCTAGTTGCCTATAGTCAATTTCTGTTTTTTACCTAAAATTTTCAGCATTATTTCTCTGGTTTCTGCATCTGCTTTTTGCCATTTTTGGGCAGCCAAAAAATTTTCTAGTTGCCTATAGTCAATTTCTGTTTGATTAAAAGAGCTAACCAAACTTTCAGATGTAAAATAATTTTGGAAAATTATTTTATTATCAGAATTTTCACTGAATAAAATTCTACTTTTAACTTCCTCTTCCTGAGCTAAGGGGGAGGTTGACTTTTGACTTTTAACTTCTTTGAAATAAGATAACCATTTTGCCACTGACTGCGGACGATCTTCCGGATGAAATGCCATACCTTTAAGAATGGTTTCTTGAAATCTGTCGCTAATTTTGGGATTAAATTGTTGTGGTGAGTTAAGAGCTATTCTTGCTGATCGTGCGGGTGCGGGAATGGGAACTTCAGCAGTTAGTAAATAATAAAGAGTTGCTGCTAAAGAATAAATATCGGTAAATTCTCCTCGTTTTGCTTTTTCGGCATATTGTTCGATGGGCGAAAAGCCATTTGAACCTGCTATAGTTTGAGTTAAAGTAACGTCTGGAATAAATTCACGGGCAATGCCAAAATCAATCAAAACTGCTTGGGGGTTATTGTTAATATTACGGACAATAATATTCTGGGGTTTAACATCCCGATGTAATAAACCTTTGGCATGAATTACTGTTAAAGCTTTTCCTATTTGCTGAATGTAAATTAATGCCTCACTTTCTGATAATTTCCCTTTTCGTCTGACTAATTTTTCTAAGTTTTCTCCTCCTACATATTCCATGACAATGCAGGGATGTTTTCCTTCAGTAAAAACATTTTTTATCTGCACAATATTGGGATGTTGACAAAGAGCAAGTCGCAACCCTTCATCTCGAAAGTCTTGCTGATATTTTTCTAGGAAATTTGTGAGATTTTTGTCTTTAAATATCTCGTCTTTCAGAGTTTTAATAACTACTAGCTCGCCTTTGTTGGTTTTAGCAATATAGCTGATACTATAGCCTCCTTTGCCTAATTCTTTTTGAATGATGTAGCGATCGCCGTAAAGTTTTTTTCCTGGTAGCCATGCCATAATTAAGTTAGAAGTTAAAAGTCAGAAGTTGTTTTTGTAAAGGGAATTTTAAGTAACCTTCCCAAAAACATTATTTCTGACTATTGCGTAGAGAGCAATAATTAATTCATTCTCTGAAGCACCCACCCGCGCCAGATGTTGATGAGTAGTAAAATTTTCTGACTATTGCGTAGAGAGCAATAATTAATTCATTCTCTGAAGCACCCACCCGCGCCAGATGTAGATGAGTCGTGAAATTTTCCAACTATTGCGTATAGAGCAATGATCGATTCATTCTCTGAAGCTCCTGCCAGATGTAGATGAGTCGTGAAATTTTCTGACTATTGCGTATAGAGCAATAATAATTAATTCATTTCCTCAAACACTCCGACAGAGGTGATGAGTCGTGAAATTTTCCAACTATTGCGTATAGAGCAATAATCAATTTATTATCTGAAGCACCCAAAAAGAGTAGATAATGTCGTGAAATTTTCCGACTATTGCTTAGAGAGCAATAATAAATTTATTTCCTGAAGCACCCCGCCAGAGGATAAGATTCAGATAAGATCAAAACTCATAAGTTATCGATCTATAAACCCATGTACTTTCCTTCTTTCTTCTTTTTTCCTCCTTCTTCAAAAAAAACAAAAAAGCCAAAAGTAGAAAATGAATAAATCTTTCTAACTTTTGGCTTTTCATAACATTTTCTTGATAAATATTCAGCTTTTCCTCGGTCATGCTATGCAAACATAACTTTTAATTTTCCTTGGAGACTAATTCCTCCTTCCAAGATAATAAGTTAATAGCTGATAGCTGATAGCTGATAGCTGACTGCTGAATGCTTTACCTATCCACAGACCCCATAATAATGTCAATGCTACCCAAAATAGCCACAAGATCCGCCACTTTTGCACCCTGTAAAATATGAGGAAAAACCTGTAAATTCACAAAATCAGCAGCCCGAATCTTAAAACGCCAAGGAAAAATATTATTATCACCAATAATGTAAATTCCAATCTCTCCCTTACCACTTTCAATCCGAACATAATGCTCACCTTCAGGAATCTTAAAAGTTGGAGGAATTTTCTTACCTAAAAATTGGTAATCAAAACCATTCCACTCAGACTTAGGTCCCTCAGCCATCCGTTTCGCTTCCAGATTTTCGTAAGGTCCGCCAGGTAGTCCTTTTATAGCTTGACGAATAATCTTAACCGACTCCCGCATTTCTCGAATCCGCACCAGATATCGCGCCAAACAATCTCCATCTTTCTCCCAGTGAACTTCCCAGTCGAAATCGTCGTAACATTCATAGTGGTCAACTTTGCGTAAATCCCACTTTACCCCAGAAGCTCGTAACATCGGACCAGAAAGCCCCCAGTTAATCGCCTCTTCCCGACTAATTACACCTAATCCCATAATCCGACGACGGAAAATTGGGTTATTAGTAATCAGACGTTCATACTCATCAACTTTTGGTAGAAAATAATCACAAAAATCTTCGCACTTATCTACCCAACCATAAGGCAAGTCGGCAGCTACCCCACCAATACGGAAATAATTATTATTCACCATCCGATAACCTGTGGCTGCTTCCCACAAGTCATAAATCATTTCCCGTTCCCGGAAGATATAGAAGAAAGGAGTTTGCGCACCCACATCCGCCAAGAATGGGCCAAGCCATAACAAGTGATTAGCAATCCGGTTTAGTTCGAGCATTATTACCCGGATATAACTGGCCCTTTTAGGAACTTCGATATCTGCCAGTTGTTCCGGAGCATTTACTGTTACGGCCTCATTAAACATTCCCGCAGCATAATCCCAACGACTAACGTAAGGAACAAACATTGTATTGGTGCGGTTCTCGGCAATTTTTTCCATGCCCCTGTGTAAGTAACCAATTACAGGTTCACAGTCAACTACATCTTCTCCATCTAATGTGACAATCAACCTTAACACCCCGTGCATTGAGGGATGATGAGGCCCCATGTTAATGACCATGGGTTCGGTTCTAGTTTGAATTTGACTCATATTGAATATTTTCCGATGACTTTAGATAATTATAGAAATACTAGGTAAGTAGAACCAGGTACAATATAATAGACTTCTTAAGAACTTAGATACAGAGAACTTGGATACAGGGTTCAAAAACTATAACGTTATAGATATGTAGTGTTTATTGCTCAAAAATCCCTCAATTCTCCTCTGATAGAATTTACAAATAGAAAATGAGAAATTGGTAAAATATTGTCCCGCAAAATCTACCAAAGATTTCTCACCTCAGACTGAGAGAAAAACACTAGATACAGGGTTCAAAAACTATAACGTTATAGATATGTAGTGTTTATTGCTCAAAAATCCCTCAATTCTCCTCTGATAGAATTTACAAATAGAAAATGAGAAATTGGTAAAATATTTTCCCGCAAAATCTACCAAAGATTTCTCACCTCAGACTGAGGGAAAAACACTAGATAGAGTGTTCAACAACTATAACGTTATAGATATGTAGTGTTTGTTGCTCAAAAATACCTCAATTCTCCTCTGATAGAATTCACAAATAGAAAATGAGAAATTGGTAAAATATTTTCCTAAAAAATTTACCAAATATTTTTTACCTGAGAAATAGATAATAAAAAATTGATAAGAGATTTCCCGGAAAAATTTACCAAAGATTTTTACCTCAGACTGAGGGAAAAACACTAGATAAAGTCTTCAAAAACTATAGCAATCATATTTAAGTTGTAAGATTTTGGTGGTACTTAGGAGTCAGGAGTCGTAGGGGCGATTTCCGTGCCAGAATGCTCCTAATTACGCGTTTGCGTACCATTCCGGAGGAAATCGCCCGTACAGGAGTCAGAATTTTTAAGGTTTTCAGCTAAAACTAACTATCATAAAAATTCTCACATCTCATTCCTGATTGCTATATAACGTTATAAATATGTAGTGTTTATTTCTCAAAAATACCTAATTTCTGTTACTTTGACTTTTGCAATAAGTCTAATATAATACTAATTTTTGATCTTAATGAACCATGTACCAGTTCTAAGTAATGAATTAATTTCTGGTTTAGCAATCCGTCCAGGAGGTCTGTACTTAGATGCAACATTGGGATACGGTGGCCATACTCAGTTAATTTTAGCTGCTGCCCCAGACGTTAAAGTAGTAGCTATTGACCAAGACGAACAAGCGATCGCCTCTTGCAAAACCTCATTGGCCGATTACAGCTCTAACATCCAATTTTGGTATGGCAATTTTGCTGATTATCAACCTAAAAATCTTGAGTTTGATGGTATAATAGCTGATTTAGGTATAAATTCTGTACAGTTGGATACCCCAGAACGTGGCTTTAGTTTCCGGTATGATGCCCAATTAGATATGCGGATGAACCAGCAACAAACTATAACAGCAGCCGAAATAGTTAATCACTGGGAAGAAGCCAAGTTAGCAAATATTTTTTATACTTATGGAGAAGAACGTCTATCTAGACGTATTGCTAGAAAAATAGTAGAACGTCGTCCTTTTGAAACAACAACCGAGTTAGCAGAAGCGATCGCCCATTCAGTACCTCGGAAATACCGTTATGGTAGAATACATCCAGCTACTCGTGTTTTTCAAGCTCTCAGAATAGAAGTAAATCAGGAACTTTCTAGCCTAGAAACTTTCCTCAAGAATGCTCCTAACTGGCTAAAAACTAAGGGTAGAATCGGAATTATTAGCTTTCATAGTTTAGAAGACCGTTTAGTTAAACATGGTTTTAGAGACTCATCCGTTTTACAGGTGTTGACAAAAAAACCCATCCAGCCTCAAGATAATGAAATATCAACGAATCCACGAGCACGTTCTGCTAAACTAAGATTGGCAGAAAAGTTGAGCTAGGTATATATCAGGGAATTTACACAAAATAATATATATAAAAAAACTGAATTGCTAAATCGTACTTTATCTATATTGCTGATAATCAACATTATTTCCAAGTATAGATAGGATTGAAATAATCAAACCGATGCTCAAAACTACATTGATTAAAGATTACAATTTTATGTAAAGTCATTAAATAACTCAAATTTAGTTCCTTACATAAAGCTAATGACCGGAACAAGTGATGACCAAATTTATCAAATTTTACAGCCACTATATTATTT
>NZ_LGSU01001205.1 GCF_002260545.1 Hydrocoleum sp. CS-953
ATTGCTTAATGTAATTCAATTTCAGTTTTTGTTGAGCTAATATTTCTCCATCTCTCTTAAAAAAATAAGTTTTCTCAATGGATTTAATTTCATCATTTTCCCCAATTTTTTCTATCTCCTGAGAATAAACAATTCCTGTGGGGAGATTTTGTTGATAGCTTTTGTGTTCTCCCTGAATACTCAACATAAATAATCCATCTTGACGCAGATGTTTAGCAACATTAATTAATCCCTTAATATCCTCATCAATATCCTTAGTATGATTTCTTAAGTCAGTTTGATCGCCTCTTTGGCTAATTACCCAAACTCCTCTACTAGAAACAGCAATATCAAAAGTTTCTTGAAGGTTCATATTATAGATATCTGCTTCTACTAAATTTCCCCATTCTCCCAATCTTTGTCTAGCAATATTGAGCATTGATAAGGTAATATCTACTCCTGTAAATTCAGCTTCAGGAGCAAGTGCCAATAATTTTTCAGCAAATAATCCTGTTCCTACACCTAATTCTAGTATTTTTTTTCGACCATCTTTTATTAAAGAATAGACTGCATTAGCCATTCCTTGATAATCATAATAGCCTTGAGTCATCAAAAGGTCATAATAATCAGTAAAACTATCATAATAATCAGCGATATTGGTATATTTATTCATAGTTAGTTTTGCGGAAGTAAAGTGCGTTCTCTAATAAATAAGTGAGCTGTTAGTAACTATAGCAATCCTATTTTATTCGTGTCAAAAATATTAGCGCTTTTAGGGAATAGGGAACAGGCGTAAGTTTCAGTTTTTTTATCTACTTTTTGATTTATCACAACCTATGCGCGGATTGCTATATATCACGATAATTTTATTTAGGGTTTGCTGAATAAAATTAAAACTCTTGAAAGATAAAAGCTTAAAGCTTTTTGGATTGAAAAAAGTTTCTGGTTTTCAGTTGAAAACTCTCAAAAAGTTAGTATAAAAGGCAGAATAATAGCAGAAAAATCAAGGGACAAATATATCTGACTATCTCCTTTATACTACTCTCTACTCCCCTACTCCTTGAAAAGACTTTTTCAGCAAATTCTAATTATAAATACCTGTAAATAAAGAATTAATTTAATATTTGTGCGAGGTAGGGAAGAGGCAAAAAGAATATCGTTGATTAGTAAATGCACAAATAATTTTCTCTATCTACTTAGCAAAATAATTTGATTGAGAAATAAGAGAATGTTTACCAAATAAGTATTAAGTAACTTGTCTAATAANAGAAAATTTTAAAAAAAATCCGAAAAGTAGGGAAGAGGCAAAAAGAATATCGTTGATTAGTAAATGCACAAATAATTTTCTCTATCTACTTAGCAAAATAATTTGATTGAGAAATAAGAGAATGTTTACCAAATAAGTATTAAGTAACTTGTCTAATAACTAAATCTTAAAGCTTGAATAATGCCGGGATTAAAATCAGTCTACAGTTAGCGGGTATCAGTATTCATATTCCCAAAATTATGGTAAATTTCTTTATGGCAAATAATTTTTTATTCACCTATTCCCTGTTCCTAATTCCCTATCTGATTTTTTATATTTCCCGATCTATTCAATCTCTAATTATCCATTTCCCGCAAATTTTTGATAATCTTCTAGTAACCAATGAGGCAGTTTATCTATGTCTTCTATTCGCAATTGTTCAGAACGACAATATAACATTGCTGCTAATAAATAATTGATAGCTTTCGGCGCTTCTATTCCTTGAGCAAGTTGGGTAGCTAAATGTTGTAAAAATTCCTGTTCACTTTCTACTAAAGATTGATTTTGCACCCCACTATTGAGTAATGCTTGATAAGCTTTACCCATTTCACCTAAGTAAAAATTTTCCAGTTTTTGTGGTTCTAAATTTATCCAAAAATCAGCCGTTTGTTTTCTCAGTTGACGCAATTCTTTCACAACAGATTCATCAGAAGGATCTATATAATAAAGATTCACACTACCTAATAATTGATTCATAAATTTTTGGTTGGCAGAATCTAAATTATCTGTCTTATTTTCTGTTAAAACTAGATTCTTTTCAGTTTTAGCTTCAGCAGCTTTTAGAGGTCTGGTATCCAAATCTCTACCAATAGAATCTTCTGATAAATGAGGAGACTTAGCTTGAAAAGTCTTTTCCAACTTCTGTGCAACTTCTCTACTTTCAAATACCTGTTTATAATCATTAATCAACCACTGAGGCAAACGATTTTTAGCATCTCGGACTAACATTTTACCTGGTGGAAAATATAACATTCCCCCTAAAAGTGCATTAATAGCTTTAGGATTAGTTAGACCCATACTTTGATCAGCTAATTCCTTGAGGAATTTCTCTTCATCTTCTGTTTGAGGTTCGTTTTGAATCCCACTTGCTAATAAAGCTAGATATGCTTGTCGGACTTTACCTTGATAAATAGTTTCTAATTCTTTTGGAGATATATCCAACCAAAAATCAGCTATTTGTTTACGAAGTTGACGTAATTCTTCTACTAAAGATTGGTCAGTCGGGTCAATTTTGTAGAGATTTACACAACCCACTAAACGATTAATAAATTTAGGCGTTAAAGATTTTTTATTTGTAGATTCTGTCTTTTTTTGCAAATGAATATTTTGCCACTGCTCGAATAATTCTTGGAACAATTCACCTATCTTTGTAGAGTAGCTAAGACTGTCTAAAAATGAAGGATTTTGCTGCATTTTTTCTTGAATTTCTTGCCGTTTTTGTTGTCGCCACTCAGAATTAGTTGCCAGTTTAACTGCTAAATTAACATAACTTTCTTCTCCATCAGCAATAAGATCCTCCATATTAATTTCCTGCAATAAAGCAGACGCTTGCCTAAATCTTAAGGCATTTCCTTCCACAACAACTGGTGGTAGTCCTATCATTAAGGGGTCTATTAAAGAGGTTGCCCCACCATAAGGGAAAGAGTCTAAATAAATATCTGCTAACTCTAAACATTTTTTGATATCTGATTTGCTTGGTAGTGCTTTAATGACCACCAAGCGCTTACTATCAATACCATGTCCTTCCAAAGTAGCTCGCATCTGTTGGATAAAAGGTCTGACGGGATAAGAATTTGTCCAGTTGGGGTTAAAGGGGTACAAGACTAAAATGGAATTGGGCACCGCAACTAAAATTTTTGCCCAAGTCTCCCGCATTTCGGGAATGATTTTGTAGGAATTGGCACCGGAAATAAAGATAGTAGTTTCGTCGGTTGCTCCCCAACTGGAGCGGAGGGGTTGTACTACTGGAATAGTTTCGGGGATGGGGTCTCGGAAACATAGTCCGGAACCTTCTATGTTGACTAATTTTTCGGTATACTGTTCTTTGGTTATCTCGGTCGGAGCAGTTAATTTGCCAGAGATGTAATAATCTATGGGTGTCATTCCGGTAGTAGCAGGAGAGTTAATTGATGTAACCTGGATTCTTGCTAGTCGGTGAGTTGCCAGTAAGGTAGAATTTTTGGTAATAGCAGTAATATTAGAACCGAAAAACAAAATATCAAGATTGTCATTACGAATAGTTTGTACTTGATTTTTTAGTTCTTTTGGTACTTCTATAAATTTATCGACACGACTTTGACAATATTTTTCTAAGGGGTGTCCGTTAGAATTTATTGCATAAAGAAATATCTCAAATTTACTCCTATCTAAATGTTCAAATACTGGGAGTAAAGAGTATGTTTCTGTTTGAGGATTATAATGATCTTTAAGAATTCCCAAACGAATTTTTTGGCGGTCATAAGGGCGAGACTCCATCGTATAATCTAACTGTAACCCACGATTTTTAAGAACAAATTCAATAATTTCTGCCCGTTTGACGTAGAGATTTTTTAAATTTGGAGTAGTCGTAAAATATAGAGGTATCCAATTAGAATTTTCTACAAACAACGAGGCGATCGCTTGCCATAATTCTGAGTCTGGATTTGTGGATATATTATTATGAACGTAACTCAACCATCCAGCCATAAAATGATAGTAATTATCTGTTTCTCCTATTTCCTGGAAAAGCTGAGGAGAAGCAAACATAAATTTTAAATAGTCTGTAGCAAACCAGTTAGGAATGGGAGCTTTTTCGTATTTAATTTCTAGTCTATCTGCTCTTTGATAAAGCATACCTGCTAAAAGATTCTTAATGTCTAAAGCTTGGTTAAATCCTTTAGCAATATTAGCTTTTATTTGAGTGACAAATTTTTGCTCGGTTTCGGTTAAGCTTTCCTCTTTAATACTGCTTTTCAATAAGGCTTTATGTATTTGACCAAGTTCTCCTAAATAGGCAATTTTTAGATTTTCCAAGGTATTGAAATTTAACCAAGAATCTGCAATTTGCTTTCTAACTTCCTGCAACTTCACTAAAGTAGATTTATCGGACTGGTTTTGTCGGTAAAGTTCAATCTCTTTATTGACTTCTACCAGAGAAGGCAATAAATTAGTTTCAAAATTATGTGTAGGTTTGTTTTGTTCTATTAACTGAGATTCTAAAGATACTACTTCCTGACTCGTTGTCTTAACTAAAGAAGTTTCAGCCTCCGTTTCTGCATTAATCAAAATAGAAACCAATAAATTAATTACCGAGGGAGACCTACTACATTTANTTCAATCTCTTTATTGACTTCTACCAGAGAAGGCAATAAATTAGTTTCAAAATTATGTGTAGGTTTGTTTTGTTCTATTAACTGAGATTCTAAAGATACTACTTCCTGACTCGTTGTCTTAACTAAAGAAGTTTCAGCCTCCGTTTCTGCATTAATCAAAATAGAAACCAATAAATTAATTACCGAGGGAGACCTACTACATTTAAGACCTTCCCGAATTTGAGCAATAGCTCCATTAGTATTACCTCCTTTCAACATAGAAGCAGCCATTTTCATAGCTTCAAGTGCATAATGTTCCCTAGCTTTATTTGATAATTCTTCAGCCATATTTGTTGGTAAATAAGTTTGAGTAATTTCTATAGCTTTCCTAGCATTTTCTATATTACCTCCAGACAGCATTAACCGGGAAGTTTCCGAGGAAGAATGTAAACGGAAACAAGCCAAAATTTCCGGTTCAAACCAAATAGGATAAAAAGCAGCTATTCGTTTCCAAATTTCCCAATCAGCAGCAGAAGCAGCTTGGTCACAAAAACCACCTAATTGTTCATAAGTTTCACGTTTAACTACCATTCCCACAACTTGAATACGTTGCTCTACAGTAATCTTTTCTGAAAATTTTTCTATAACTCCAGGAGTATCTCTTTCCAAAACAGATAAAAACTTTTTCTTATCATTTTCATCTATATAATAGTGGCGACAAAATGCAGCTCCTACTGTTGTTTTATTTTCTATTCCCCGACGTAACTTTTCATAAAAACCAGGCAAAACAAAATCATCATCATGGAGTAGATGAACCCAGTATCCTTTTGCTCTTTGTAGACAAACATTAAAAATCGGAGCTTGACCAATATCTTGAGGAAAATGCCGATAAAAATTAACTCTTTCTCCCCCTACTTTTCGGACAATAGCTTCTATTTCAGATTGAATTTTTTCATCAGGACAATCATTAATTACTTCTATTTGCATTTCCTCTGGAGGAGGAGCTTGTTGCAACACACTTTTCAGAGTTTGTTCTAAATATTTGACCTTTTTATAAGTAGGAATCATCACAGACCAAAACGGTCGATAGCTATTATCTGACAATGGAGAAATTTCTGGATATTCAATACCCATTTGATTATTTTTGAGAGTAGCTATTTGAGGAAATTTTTCTACAGCTACTTCTCTTTGTTGTTCTCGCCTTACCGTTGCCCAAATCCAAGGTTTAGCAGATTTTAAAGAAACTAAATTAAATCCTGCTGCAATTAATAAATCTTTTAATTGTTCTTCAGTATAAGCATTACCAGAAAAATAATATTGCTTATCTTTCGCTCCTTCCTCATCAAAATTTCCTAAACCTTCAGCGCTGTGGTCATGTACTTGAATTTTAAAATATCCTCCCGGTTTTAAGACCCGAAATGTTTCTTGGAAATAATTTTTGACAATAGAAATAGAACGAATGTGCTGAAAAACTATCGTCGAAAAAACAAAATCGTAATATTCATCAGACAACTCTTGTAAATCATAGCCATTATTAACAAATACCTCTCCATTCTGTTTTCCATCAGCTAAATATTGCCGAGCAAACTGAATCATATTTTCCGAAATATCTACACCATCTACCTGTGCAAATTTTTTTCGTAAATACTTAATAAGACGACCAACACCACAACCAATTTCTAATACTTTCCACTCTGGTTTAATAGAGATACCTTCCAAAATTTGTGGCATCCAATTTTCTATTGAATTTTCCCAAGCTTGCTTTTTTTCTTCCGGGGAAAGTGTATCAATTCCGCTGTAAGCTAGCACTCTCCCAAACATAGCTTCATCTAGAGAATTAACATTCCAAAAATGACGCTGCATTTCTAACTGTCCCTGATTTATTTTTAACAGAGTTTTGTCGAAAATTTTCTTACCTTTCATAGCAGATAATTCCTTTTCTTCAATCTGCATTTCTAACTGCCCGTTATTTAGATTAAATTTCATTTCATCTAAATTTTTCCTATCTTCCATAACAGATAATTCTTTTTCTTTAATCTGCATTTCTAATTCCGCGTCATTTATTTTTGACAGAATTCCCCCTGAAATTTTCTTACCTTCCATAGCAGATAATTCCTTTTCCTTAATCTGCATTTCTAACTGATCTTGATTTATCTGAAATAGAATTTCCCCGAAATTTTTCTTACCTTCCATAGCAGATAATTCCCCTACTTTAATTTGATTAAAAGTCTGGATAAATACATCAGTCATAATCTTAGCCATTTGCGACCAAGAAAAATTTTGAGCTTGTGCTAAACCAGCAGTAATTAATTGTTGCCGAACCTCAGATTTTTGCACTTCACCCAAAGCATTTACTAAGCCATTAATATCATTCTCTTTTATATATAAAGCCGCTGTTCCTGCAACTTCTGGAATTGAAGCATTTTTACAAGTAATAACCGGACAACCACAAGCCATTGCTTCTAAAATTGGTAGTCCGAAACCTTCATATTTTGAGGGATAAATTAAAGATATCGCTCCAGAATAAGCAGATTTTAATTCTTGATCATTCACTTGCAATAAATGAATTTTACTACCGGAAATATATTTGCTTAATTCTGGCTCTAGTTTTCTATTTCCCCCTATACAAAGAATCTCAAATTCTGTGGATTTTTCTAATTGAGCAAAAGCTTGAAAAAATAAAATAGTATTTTTATAACCAAGCCAACCTATTCTCTCACCTACTATCAAAAAGTATGGTCGATTAATCTGATATTTTTGTTGAAAATTAGCAACTTCTTGAGGAGTCGCTCTAGAAAATTTCTGTTCAATTCCACAGTGAGCAACCTTGACAGAATTTGCAGATATTTGAGGAAAATATTTTACTAAATCCCAAGCTGTATTTTCAGAAATTGAAATATAAGAAATTGCCTGTTTAATACCACGATGTTTTTCTTGCCATGAAGGGTTATCAAGATTTTTAGCTAAAACTTCTGGAATCATATCATAAGCCATAAATATATATGGCGTTAAGATAGGTGTTGTGTAATAAGTAGAAATGAAAATATCGGCATTTTCTTCATCACATATTTGCTGCAACATTTGACGGTCTGCATCTATTCTTCCATAGTTATATCCAGGCACAACACGATATTTTATGCCGGGAATTTTCGGCGCAGTTTTTGCTCTATCAAGCACTAAAATATTTTTAGCAAAACTATCTTTCGACCATACTTCCAACAAAGACTTCCAGACACGAGCGATACCTGTATTATTTATTTGGAAAAATACACCGTCAATCAGAATCTTAAAATCTAATTGCTGCTGATTTTTTAGTTTCTTTTCTGTCAAATT
>NZ_LGSU01001206.1 GCF_002260545.1 Hydrocoleum sp. CS-953
TTCGGAAAAGTCGGAAGTTAAATTTTGACTACTTCCTGTTTTCTGAAAATTTTCTCCTACTTCCTGCTGTCTGTTTCCTGTTGGATAGTTTTGGGAAAAGTCGGAAGTTAAAATTTGATTACTTCCTGTTTTCTGAAAATTTTCTCCTGCTTCCTGCTGTCTATTTCCTATTGGGGAGTTTTCGGAAAAGTCGGAAGTTAAAATTTGATTACTTCCTACTTCCTGCTGTCTATTTCCTGTTGGATAGTTTTGGGAAAAGTCGGAAGTTAAATTTTGACTACTTCCTGCTTCCTGCTGTCTATTTCCTATTGGGGAGTTTTCGGAAAAGTCGGAAGTTAAAATTTGATTACTTCCTACTTCCTGCTGTCTATTTCCTGTTGGATAGTTTTGGGAAAAGTCGGAAGTTAAATTTTGACTACTTCCTGCTTCCTGTTGTCTGTTTCCTGTTGGGGAGTTTTCGGAAAAGTCGGAAGTTATAATTTGACTACTTCCTGCTTCCTGTTGTCTGTTTCCTGTTGGGGAGTTTTGCAAGAATTCAGAAGTTAGAATTTGATTACTTCCTGCTTCCTGCTGTCTATTTCCTGTTGGATAGTTTTGGGAAAAGTCTATTTGATTGAGGTAAGATTCTAAAACTTGGTAAGTATTATCAGTAGAACCATCATCAATAATAATAATCTCCCAAAAAGTATAAGTTTGATCCAAAACACTTTCAATAGCTTTAAGAATATAATCACCATTATTAAAAGTAGGAATAACTACGCTAACCAGTGGTAAACCATTTGGCATGATTTTATTTATTAAAAGTTGCCACTCTGGTATTTGATTCAAAGAAACTGAATTAAATGAATAGTTTTCTAGAGAAGCATAATAGTGAAAATAATATAACCACTCACAGATAGTTTTAAGCACAGAAACAGGAGAAAACTTTAAAGATTTATGCAAATAATCAACCATTTCAGCAAAGTAGCCAGATTTATATAAACACCAACAATTCCAAATCAGAGAACCGTAGCGTAATTCCTTTTCTAAATGTTCAATTTCTGGAGGGAGATTAGGATTAGAAAAAAGTTCATCTAAAATTTTTTCTTCTACTGCTATTTGAGCAAGTAAATTTCGCGTCATATTACCACTATGTTGACGATAACAGACCGCAACTTTGGGAAACCAAATGGCTTGACAACCTGCTAAAGCTAATCGAATTACAATGTCAAAATCTTCTAATCTGCGTAACTCTTCATTAAACCCATTTACTCTTTTCAACCATTCTTTACGAAACATCATTCCGCTAGGATTAGTAGCTTTCCATTTTAACCAACTTACTAAGTCTAATTCTGGAGACTTATGCCAAGGTTCAACATCTTGAATTTTTTCTCCTTTTTCATTCACAACCCGCCACCCACTTTGTACCAAACCTATACTTGTTTGAACATCGAAAATAGCTACTTGTTCTTGAAGCTTAAAAGAGAGAAATAAATCATCAGCATCCAGGAGAGCAATTAATTCTCCTTTTGCCATTTTTATGCCTTGGTTACGAGTAGCAGATAATCCTTTATTCTCTTGATAAAAATAACGAATTTTTTTCATGTATGGCTGTAAGACTTGATAGGTATTATCTGTAGAACCGTCATCTATAACAATAATTTCATAGTCAGTATAAGTTTGATTCAAGACACTTTCAATTGCTTGGGCGATGTAGAGTTCACAGTTATAAACAGGAATAATTACGCTTACTTTTGGATTTGGAAAAGTTTGTGACATGATGGTTATATATTTTTAATTTAGCTACTCTTGTTTTGCTATTCCCTAGAAAAGGAAAAAGAAAGATATTAAGCATTTCCGTACCAGAATGATCCGCAAACAGCTAGCTCACCGATCAGCTCTCAGGTATGATGCCAATAACTGCTAAGATTAGTAATGTAGCTCCTTATAATTATTTTTAATTCTTCCTTATTTATGGAGCATAGATTATTGAAAATTTGGAAATTGGTAAAAAGTAGGGATTCGGGGTCTGGGAATCAAACCCCTATAGGGAGGAGACCTGCCCAAAATATTGAGAATAAGGTTTTTGTTATGATAATTCAACCGACTTGATGTAATGTTAATGTTGCTAGCTTTGGAATTGTAAATCTTATCAATAATTGCAGCGAGTTTTAAACATAAATATTAAGGTTTAATCATAATACTAGCAAAAAGATTATCTCAGCTTATATGAATACTATTTATTTGTTGTTTTTGCTTGATTCAAAAAATATTTTCTCGTTATATAGCATAGGAATAAAAACAAAAAAAATCTTGCATAAATTTTTTATTTTTTTCGGGAAAACATTTCTGTTGCTGAGTTCTCTAATAGCTATTGAGAACCCAATTTTTGCTGGATAAATCAGGAGTAAAATTGTCTCTATAGAAACAAGAAATAGCCTTGAAGCTAAAGGCTTTATTGATGGTTATCAGAGGTCTAAATCTGGTTTAGGTGAATTCATAGAAGCAGGAATTCAGAAACGAAATATAGTAGAAAGAGTAGAACAGAAAATTTATGCTGATGCTTATCTACGCGGTTATCTACAGTTTCAAATTGACTTAGGTGACTACCTCAGTATGAATAAAAGTGAAATGTATTTGCAAGCTATAGGATTTGAAGATGGTTGTTTTAGAGCAAAAGCTGGATTAAATGAATTTCCAGAAGTGGGAATGAATAAGTTAGGTTTAGTAGAATTAAGACAACAATTAGTTTATATTGATGCCTATCATCAAGGTTATTCTAGGTGGCTATTGACTGATTATTCTGTACCTGCAGCATATAATTAGAAGTCAGAATTTAGAATTGAGAATTCAGAAGTTAGGAGCAATTGTACAATTTTAATTCTGACTCCTCACTCCTAATTTTTTATACTTCGTTTTGGCTTGGGGAATGTAGATTAATATGACAAAAAAATACAGAAATATTATTTTAGTATGTTTGATTTTTACTGTAATTTTAGGTTTGGCAACTAAGTTCTATCAGGGAATGTTTTCTGAATGGCTGAATAATTCTTTTAGTTCAATTTTTTATGAAGCATTCTGGATTTTATTAGTGATTTTTATTCGACCTCAATTTCCACCAGGTTGGGTAGCTTTTTGGGTTTTTATTATCACCTCATTTCTAGAATTTCTCCAATTATGGAAACCACCTTTTTTACAAGCTATTAGAGCTACTTTAATTGGCAGGCTGTTGTTAGGAAATACTTTTGTCTGGTGGGATTTTTTGTACTATATATTAGGCTGTACATTGACTTGGATCGTTTTACGTTACACCATGTCTGAAAAGTAATACTAATCCTGTATTTATCACAAATTTGGCGATTGCAACAACCAGAAGTATTATCTGATATAGGTTTGAGGACTTGAGCCTGTAATTGAATTAATGGACAGTCTTTTTTGTTACATATATAATAGATAATAATGGTGAGATGACGGGGTTTGGAATTAGTACCCGTGGGCAACGGGGGATGGAAACTGTCTGCTAATAGCGTACTGCCAGGTGAGCTTCAGCTCATAGGTAAATGCTACGCAGAAATGCTTAACTGCGAGGTTAAGAAGCCCGCGCCGTAATCTTTGATTCGGCCTCGGGACGTCTGCTTAGAGAGTTTAAACGTTCAAGGGATGATGCAAAATGGTAAATTGGCAGCATCAATAGCAAGGCTTGGATTGTATCAATTTAGACAACGATTGACAACCAAAATCGTAAGCTCTCGTGGAACTGTAGTGCTAGCCCCCCTGTGGTTTCCATCATCCAAAACTTGTCATAATGGCGGTCGTATTAATCAACAATTAAAGTTAAAAGACCGTACTTTTAACTGCCCTCACTGTGGAATGAGAATAGACCGGGACTTAAATGCGGCACTGGTGTTATCTCAGTATGGGGACATTAATCAATCAAGTAGGGTAGGCTGTACCCGAATTTACGCTTGTGAACTGGAAGAGGCCGACCGACCAGGTTGAAGCAAGAAGCAAACATCTTTGACTGGCAAAACCGATATTTTACCAAGTTTTGCCGGAATTGTTTAGGTATTGTACAGCAGAAGTCACTACCTTCTATCCTTACATATTTCATATTTAGGACTAGCGGAGTTATTACCGAATTCGTGAAATTAATTTCAAAAGGAGCAAAATTTATGTTAAAAGGAATCAAATATATCATCCTCCGAAGCCGAGAAATTCTAGTACCGACAACAGATAATTTAGGGATCAGAAGAGGTGCTAGGACTTTTGAATTAGCTCCTGAACAACTGGAAGTTGAGGAAACAGAACTTAGTTACTCCGAACGTAATGACCTACGGCGTGACCCTCAAACCCGTGCCCTTGCACCAGCTTTGCCCTTGAAATTAATTGCACCTGTAGAATCAAAGGACGTAGCTACTCCGACTACTGGTTCTACCTGGGGGATAGAAGCTGTTGGTGCAAATAGTTCTCCCTTCGATGGTAGCAACATTACTGTGGCCGTACTTGATACAGGAATCGATCCTTCTCATCCAGCTTTTACTGGGGTTGACCTAGTTCAAAAGAACTTTACAACTGATTCGGATAACGATCTAAATGGTCATGGAACTCACTGTGCTGGGACAATCTTTGGTCAAGATGTTGAGGGAACTCGTATTGGTGTTGCTCGTAACATCAAGCGAGCCTTGATTGGTAAAGTTTTAGGATCAGGAGGAGGGTCATCGCCCACCATCGCTAAAGCCATTCAATGGGCAGTCAATGAAGGGGCTCACGTGATCTCAATGTCCCTTGGTATTGATTTCCCTGGGTATGTAAGAAATTTGATTGACAGAGGACTGCAAATAGAAGCTGCTACCTCAATTGCTTTGGAGGGATATCGTGCCAATATCAATCTTTTCACACAACTATCCGGCTTCGTCCAAGCTAATGGGTTGTTTGCTCAGGGAACAATTATTGTAGCTGCATCAGGAAATGAAAGTAACCGTCCCAGTTATGAGGTTTCGGTAGCTCCGCCTGCTGCTGGAACAGGGGTAATTGCGGTGGGAGCTTTACAAGAAAGTGCTAGTGGTTTTTCTGTAGCCAGGTTTTCTAATGACCAAGTCGATATCTGTGCTCCTGGGGTGGATGTAATATCAGCCAAAGTAGGTGGTGGGTTTAGTAGCTTGAGTGGAACTAGCATGGCCACACCTCATGTTGCTGGAGTTGCAGCTTTATGGGCACAACGTCAATTAGCGTTGACAGGGCGGGTTAATGATCAAGTATTAATGTCACGACTGATTTCCAGCGGAACACTTAAGTCTCTTGCTTCTGGTCAGGAAATAAATAATATTGGGACTGGAATAGTACAAGCTCCTCAGAGTTAATTTAGCTAGGTCGGCGAGAAGCTCTAGGTATAGAGTCTGAAGGACGAGCAGTGGAAAGGGAGCTGAAAACTAAAGTAGATCCTAAATTCTCCAGGACAAGCTTTTACCGAAAAATTGGGTTTAAAGCCTTGTCCTTTTAGGGCAACTTTATGTTTATAGTTATAAAAGCGGCAAAGGTATTCAACCGCTCTAAAAACCTAGCTACTAATCGTAGCACTCCTTGCACCTTAAAAACTAGAGTTAGGGGGTTTTGCACTCCGAATGCTTGTGTATGGAAAAGCTCTAAGCAATAAGTATCAGAGAACCAAAGTTTTTTTAAGGTTTAAACTGTACCGTAGGACATACGGGAACAGGCTCTTGTTAGCGCAGCTCCTCTGTTAGCGCAGCTCCTCCGCAGGAGGCAAGAGGCAATAGAGCGAACGCTTGGGGAGAGAACCATCTCTGGACTAGATGCCGTAAGGTGTTTAGTTTAAGTGTACTCATTGAAGCAAGAATCCTGGTTTCAGGAGAATCCCCGTGCGTTTACGCCGGGGAGTATGTCAATTTCTCACTCCCACCCACTTAATAATAGCTTCAGTCAACCCATCTAATGTATATTCTTTAGCCTCCACATCTACTCTACCTAATAAACTGTGACAACTTTGAGAAGTTTGAGGTCCGATAGAAGCAATACAAATATTTTCTAACCAATTTTCGGTTAACTTATCCTTATTTTCTGAAATTAAATAACAAAAATTTCTCACAGTTTTAGAACTAGCAAAAGTAATAATATCTATCTGCAAATTCTGTAGAGCTAACAAAGCTTCGGGTACAATATTTTCTGGGCAACGAGATTCATAAGCAGCTACTTCTATTACTTCTGCACCTTGACTATTTAATTCCTTCACTAAAACTTCCCGACCACCAGTTTCTACTCTGGGAAATAAAACCTTTTTTCCACTCAATTTTTCAGGAAAATTTGCCACTAAAGAATCAGCAACAAAATTAGGTGGAATAAAATCTGGTGCTAGACCAAAACTCTTCAAACTTTCTGCCGTCTTTTTACCAACTACTGCTATTTTTACCCCAGCTAAAGCACGACTATCTTTACCTTTTTCTGCCAATCTTTCAAAAAAATAATCTACTCCATTTGTAGAAGTCAGAATTAACCAATCAAAACTATCTATATTATTAATAGCCACATCTAAATCATGCCAACTTGAAGGAGGAGTAATAACTAAAGCTGGCATTTCAATTACTTTTGCTCCTTCCTTTTTTAGAAGTTCGGTAAACTTACTTGACTGACCTGCTGAACGAGTTATTAAAATAGTTTTATTTGCTAAAGGTGCTATTTCTGCTTTTGCTTCTGACTTTTCTCTAACCATATTATTTGGATATTGTAAATAATCTCTTAATCTGACTACTTCTCCCACAATTATCACACAAGGAGACAAATATTCAGCATAAGTTTGTTTAGCAATATCCTTCAAAGTACCAATCCAAATTTGTTGTTTAGGAGTCGCAGAATTTTGAATAATAGCTACAGGAGTTTCAGGTTTTCTTTCATGTCTTAATAACTGATGTACAATTTCACCTAAATTTTTTCCTCCCATTAAAATTACTAAAGTTTCAATCTGAGATATTTTTTCCCAATCTAATGCTTCTATATCGTGAGCAGTTAAGACTACAAAAGCTCTACTCATTACTGCATCTGTCAGAGGAATATTTGCCAGTAAAGGTGCAGCTAATGCAGAAGAAATTCCTGGTACAACTTCAAATTTACAACCAGCTTCAATTAATGCTTGAATTTCTGTAGCAGCACGACCAAAAATAAAAGGGTCTCCTCCTTTTAGTCTGATTACTTGTTTGCCTAAACGACATTTTTCTACTAACAAGCTATTAATTTCTGACTGAGAAATACTGGGTTTACCCCCACGTTTACCCATCTCTATTTTTAAACAATTTTCTGGTGCTAATTCTAAAATAGAGTCATCAACTAAGGCATCATAAATTATGACTTCTGCTTGAATAATTAGAGAATATGCTTTGACAGTCAAATATTCTTTACTTCCGGGTCCAGCTCCAACAATATATACTTTTCCTAGTAATTTAGTCATGTCTGTATAAGTAAATAAATCCAATTTAGTAGTTGCAACAAAAATCTTTAGTTGGAGAATAGCACCAATGAGGAATATTTAGTTTTTCGGAAGAGATATTAACCGTTGTTTCAAAATCAATATATTGAACATCTTCATGCTTAAGATTGCAAATTTCCTGAAAATAAAAATGATTTCCAAATATTGCATCGCAATAAGGACAACCAAATGAAGTGTAATAGTTTCCAACTGTTTTGCTATAGCGAGATTTAATTTTGCCCATTTTCATGTTTTGACGTTTAGCTTTTTCAGTTTTCAAGCATTCATAAGCTTTACTTACAATTTCAGGAAGAAATTGAGGTTCACCTATAATTTTGTCTGTTAATATAATGTAGTCTATTAAATTAAAATAACAGCCACATATATAGCAATCCTATTTGATTCGTGGCAAAAATCTTACTGCTTTTTAGGCAAGAGGCAACAGGCAACAGGCAACAGGTAAGAGT
>NZ_LGSU01001207.1 GCF_002260545.1 Hydrocoleum sp. CS-953
CTCCGGTTAAACCTAAACTGCCAGTCGAGAACCCCATAGGAATAATATATTGCCAGGCGATCGCGAAAAAACCTCCCCACAATATTCCCATTATTACTCCACCTAAAACAGCAACGCTACTTTTAATTATTCCTAATACGAGACCTGCTACTGCTGCTGCACACAACACTCCCCAAAAGCTTCCAAAAATGGCATCTTGGGCAACGCCAACAAGACCTTTGCCACCCCCTGGTAGGGGAATTATTGGAACTGAAGGCGGTTTGAATTTGATAGAAACAGGGGTGAGTAAGGGTTGATATTGCCCCATTTTTCGAGTGATGATAATTGGTTTGGGTGGTGCTGGTTTTTTAGGGACAGTAGTTTTTTGTGGCGCTAATGATAAGAGTTTACGCTTTTTGACAGCAGGTTCCAAATGTTGTTTATTTCTTACTGCTTCCCTTGATGGAAAAGGGTCTCTTCCTTTTAATAGTTTGGTACGTTCGCACCACGGACAATATTTTAAGTGATTTCCATACAAATGCTGATGATTTTTCTGACAAGTCACTAGACTATTCTCTGACTCTCGCAACGCCTTCAACCAAGTTCTCGTATCTGGGCGCAACTCTGGATGTTGATGCCCTAATTCAAAACAGTCAATTAATAATTGTTGTATGCTGGGATGCAAAATTTTCCAATCTGGCGCAAGTGGTGTCGGGCGATAGGGAACTCGCTTTGTACTGTAGGGAAAATGACCTGCTTTGACTCGTGCTTCGAGAGTTGGAGGTTCGCCTCTACCTTTGTAAACTCCAGCAAAAGGGTGAGTTCCCTCCATCAATAGTTGAAATATTAATACTGCTACGCCAAATAAGTCATGTTCGGGTTTGCGGTCAATTTCCCGGAAACTCCGACCTTGTAATTCCGGAGGGGTGAATTCTGGTTTACCGACTGGACAACGGTAAATTTCTAGGGTATAGGGGTCGCGAACTTGAAATGAGTCGGTATCAACTAGGGTGACAAGAGCGGTATCGGTGACTAGAATATTTGATTCGTTGACATCCCCGATGGCATATCCACTGTTATGTAAAGCGTTGACTGCTGCCACTAAGTTACGAGCGGTGCGGTGGAGATAACGATAGTTGAACAGGGGTTTTTGTTGCCGACGGTTTCTAGGGTTGTAGAATATATGTATCGGTTCCGCTCTGGAAACACGAGGCATTAAAAAGCCAACTATTTGGTGTTTGTTATTGGTAGTGCGTAATAGGTCTATAGGCCACGCGATCGCTGAATGTCCGGTTCCCATAGGTGCGTCTGGTGGATGAGAGAACATTACGGTCAGTTTATGGGCATCCTCGTCTGTAGGTTTATGGTAAATTTTGGCCACTAGAGATGGATTTTGTACCACAGAATAGATACGACCTTCACCACCGCCACCAATTGGGTTTTGGGTGTCTAAGGTGATAATTTGTCCACTGAACTGACGTTGCAACCGCATGGGGTTTGGGTAAGTTTTCTAAGAGTATTTTTTAGTTTACAGTATAACCTTCATTTTTCAGTTTAGTTAATTATTTTCTTTCATTTGACAAGTTTGACTCTGGAAAGATTTCTCTAAAATGATTTGTGAAAAAAAATTGTAGGGGTTTCGTCTCCTTTCCCCAAGCTAAGATGGGATTTGGAAACCAAACCCCGTTAGATAAAATCTTACAACATACAGCGGTTTTCAGATTGATGAACCACATCGCCATAACCAAAAACCCCGTAGGGATGTTTTGCTGACGGAAAGTTGTGCGCCAGCAAAACGCTGCGCGACATGGAAAGCGGAGCATTCCGGAACGGAAAACGCATTTTTGCCTGTGCAATGTCCCTACTGTGGTCTAGTAATCATAAAAACCGCTGTAAGCGCGGATTGCTAGATCCCGATTTGTTGCATGAAAACATATAGCTGCCGCACTTGCTTGTGCATATGTACTTTATAATGCGCGGAAACTGCTGTAACTATTGGACAATAGATGAGTAAAACATCAATCTGAGATAGAAAAAACTGAATTTTTTACCTGTAAAGGTTTTGAGAGTCGATCTGTACCTCCTAACTATTGGACAATAGATGAATAGAACATCAATAATCGCGAAAGAGAGCGATATAGTTGCCGCACTTGCTCTGCGTTTGATGTGCGAACCAAAGCGGAATGGATGTTCTATCACTACTTTTATGCAACAAAGCCGATAAAAACTAAAAGAAATAGTAGTATTATTCGGAACAAAAGGGAAAAACAATAATTGATGTCAAAATTAATTGTCAAAATTTTTTAGCAGCCAGATAGAATTCTAAATTATCAATTATCAATTATCAATTATCAATTATCAATTATCAATTATCATTGTAAGTTTATGAAGATTCAGTAAAGATACTGATTTATGATAATTATTTAAGAAGCAGTATGTTATAGTTAATTACAGCAGATTCCAAGTATTTTTAATTTGGATATTAACAATTAAATAAATATTTGTAGTGCAGGATCTTGGTAGCTAAGGGTGTACGTCACGCTTGGTGGAATTAGCTGCAGTGTGCAGTAGCAAATTTGAATTTTGTCAATAGGAGGTTTATTAAGTGTTAAAGACCACTAAAAATTATTTATCATTAATCTTATCAGCATTTTGTTTAACAATTACAACTTTTAATCAAGAAGCTTATGCACTTAACGCTAGAGCTAGTGTAAACTGGACTACTAACAACACCAGTTCAAGGGATACAAATAATGATAGCGGTCGAGTAGAAAGGGCAAATTATACTCTGGGAAATCAAAATACAGAATGTGGTCAGAGAGAAAAGAGTCAAAATCAAAGAAGCTATTCTTATAACTCAAACAGAAATGAAACACTGGCATTGTCCGACTCATGTCAGCAGTCTGGAAAAGTTACAAGAGTTAGAGCTGCCTCTAACATGCAAGTAACAGAACAAAAAGGATCTTACTTCAACTGGCAACTCAATCTTGCTGCAATTGTAAACAGAGAGAATAGAAGCCCATCTGGATCGGCAATTGCTCGTGGTAGGGACCCACAATTCTTTGGTACAGAAACTTTCCTCGATAATATTTTTGATGAGGAAATCACTTTAGAAGCAGGGTCTTCAGTTTTTGCAGAAGATGAACAGGATATGGCTCGTACGACATTCAGTCGAGAANTCGGCAATTGCTCGTGGTAGGGACCCACAATTCTTTGGTACAGAAACTTTCCTCGATAATATTTTTGATGAGGAAATCACTTTAGAAGCAGGGTCTTCAGTTTTTGCAGAAGATGAACAGGATATGGCTCGTACGACATTCAGTCGAGAATCAACTGTACTAGAAAACCCTATTTTTTCAATAGAGATATTGGCATTAGGACTTTCTTCAGTAGATGCTATTGTTAATTTTAATTCCGATCCAAGTCTTACATTTTCGACTACAGCTTTAGATTTAGAAGCTCTTTTAGAAGATCCGACGAATGGACTTGGAACAAATGATGGTTTGCTATCAGATATATCTTTTAGTTACACTTTGGATCTTTCTCAGTTTGATCTGACTTCAGAGCAAACACTCAGTGGAGGAGGCCAAAGCTTTGCTGAATCTAGAACAGTTCCCGAACCAACCTCCAGTCTTGGTTTCATCGCTCTCGGTGCCGTTGGTGCAGTCTCAACCCTCAAACGCAAAGTCCAATCATCCAAAGAAAAAAGCTAGAAAAAGGTTTTTTGATAATTGATAATTGATAATTACCTCTGGTTAAAACCATCGGATTGACAAGCTAAGGAAAAAATTGATTTTTTTCCCCTTGAAAGGGGAGGCTTTTAACCTCAATTATTTAATTAATAATTATTAATTACCCGGTAATATTACAGCGGTTTCCGAAGTTATGAGGTACATCTATTGCGTGCTTTCCGGCCTGCACTGCAAGATTTTAACCATTTACCAAGGAAGAAGGCTTTAGTAATCTTGGAGAGAAGGCTTTAGTTATCTAGAAGAGAAGGCTTTAGTTATCTAGAAGAGAAGAAAGAAGGAAGAAGAAGGAAGAAGGAAAAACCTTACTAATTGTAGCTCTTTCCCCAACTTTTAGACAAACGATACCAACGGACATGATATCAATTCTAAATTATCAATTCTCAATTCTCATGACAGGGAGACAGGGAGACAAGGGGATTTTATATGAACAGAACCTCCTGCCTCCTACCTCCTCAATTCTAAATTCTAAATTCTCTTACCAAGGACTACCAACCAGAGTAAACCCCGCCCAATAATAAGGATGAGATAAATTATCATACTGTATATTTGCTAACACCGACGGTAACACCACCGCACGACGCGTTCCACTTCCCCTTAACTCCCCTTTTGTAATAACCACCTTTCCTCGCAACATTGCTAACTGTGCTTGTCTTAACGCCTCCGCCTTAATCTTAGCATTATTCAAATGAGTATAAAATTCTGTCATTAACCCCAATGTACCCTCATCACTCACATACCAAATACTAGCTAAAGCTGACTTGACTCCTGCTGCTACCGCTAACCCGGCAAACCCTAATTCCGCATTTTTATCGCCAAAAGCAGTGCGACAAGCAGACAAGACTAACAATTCTACTGCTGGTTCATTCCAACCAAACTCCCTAATTTGGTCTAATTTTATTTGTTCGTCACCCCATAACTGAATGTAGGAGGTGCTAGCTACACCGGGTAAAAATTCNCTAAAGCTGACTTGACTCCTGCTGCTACCGCTAACCCGGCAAACCCTAATTCCGCATTTTTATCGCCAAAAGCAGTGCGACAAGCAGACAAGACTAACAATTCTACTGCTGGTTCATTCCAACCAAACTCCCTAATTTGGTCTAATTTTATTTGTTCGTCACCCCATAACTGAATGTAGGAGGTGCTAGCTACACCGGGTAAAAATTCTGCATGAGTAGCTAAATGAATAATAGGATAAGGATAATTTTTACGTTCATTCAACAAGTTATTACGAGTAAAATCTTCATTGAGGAATTGACGACCCTGCCACAGTTTTTCGGAAATAATGTCTAACTCCACAGGTACTGCTGGTAAAGGACTTTGAGATGTAAATTCACTTGCTCCCATTGCTAATACTTTAGTATCTTCAAGAGAGCGATAATTAGTATCCATTAAACTGACACTGGGAATTAAACTAATACTATATTTTTCAATTAAAAATTGTGACCCATCATGTAATACTGCCAGAGGTAAAGTTCGTAAACCTTCATCCATACTAAACAGTAAAGTATCAATATTTGCTGCTTCTAATTCTGCTGATATAGGTGCGATGAGCCAATCATATAATTGTTGTGCTGATGGCAAATAGCTATCAGTATGACGGCGGGAAGGATTGATAATGTGTGCGCGTAAAGTCAGGGCATTTTTCTTAATTGCTTTGTACTTGGCTGCGGGGATAGTTTTAATAATTGGCTGACCATCTTTGGTATATAATATTATTTGTAATTGGTCTGGATAAGTGTTAATATAAACAACGGCAGATTCTTTTCCGGTTTGAGCTGCCATATCGGTTAAGATTTCTCGGACGTTTTTTGTCCTGAGAAATTGTGACTGTAAATCTACTCCTAAATAATTAGAATATTCGTTGCTACGAGTTTGTTCTAAGATGGTTATTACTTGGTCTGAACTTGTGGCAACTGTGAGAGGATTTGTATTAGGAGTGTCTATTATTTTTAAGATTTGTTGGGTGTCGGTGCTACTGTTAATGGATGATTCTGTCTGACTTTGGGCTGTTGTTGTGTTGGCTGTTTGGTTATTGTTACTGGGAGTAGCTGTCGAAATTATCTCGGAGGTTGTGGTTGTTGAGAAAGTGTTAGTTTCTTGGGAATTTGTGGTGGTATTATTTGTGGAATTGTTCTGGGAATTTGTTTGATTAATAACAGGATTAATATTGATACTATTATTATTATTAGAATTTACTGAGGTATTATCTGTATTTTGATTAACTCTTGGACGTTGGATATTGATAGATTCATTGCCAAAAGTTTGATTAATTTCTCCTATATTTTGCTGACCACCTGCTGTTTGAATATTGATGGCATTATTACCTGCAGTTTGAGTTACATTACCAATTGTTTGTTGACCGCCTGCTGTTTGATTATTATTAGCATTATTGCCGGCATTTTGATTAATATCTCCGATAATATTACCTCCGGCAGTTTGATTGTTATTAGCATTATTGCCGGCATTTTGATTAATATCTCCGATAATATTACCTCCGGCAGTTTGATTATTATTAGCATTATTGCCAGCATTTTGATTAACATCTCCGGAAATATTACCGCCTGCTGTTTGATTATTATTAGCATTATTGCCAGCATTTTGATTAACATCTCCGGAAATATTGCCCCCAGCGTTTTGAGTATTGTTAGTATCACCATCTGCTGTTTGATTAATACCTCCTGTGGTTTGGTCTCCACCTGAGTTAATCTCAATATTGGCATCTCCTGCTCCAGCATTTTGATCGATATCTTCTGTTGCGATATCTTCTGTTGCTTGTAACCTTAAGCTTCCTATTGAACCATCAGAGCTGATTTCAATAGCATAGGTTTGAATTGAGCCATCTGTTGCTGCCACATTAATTTCTCCAGCGCTGGTTGTACCAATGGAGCTTAAGTTTCCTGTGCCTACTTCTTCAGCGTTGATGATTATATTGCCACTACTTCCTGCCGGTGCTTGTGTCGTAACGTTGCCTGTATTTACTTGTGCTGTTTGACTCTGAATGGTTAAGTTGCCACTTTCTGTCATGCCAAAGGATGATACATTTCCTAAATTTACGCTTTCTAAGGCATTTATCTCGACGTTTCCTCCTGTTCCTTGGTCTGAGTAGGAATCTATTTCTCCTCCGGTAGCATCAATGTTGCCTGTTTCACTTTCTACTTTGATCTGCCCTCCCTGTTGCATTCCGTCAGAACGAATTCCCTGAATGNATGGTTAAGTTGCCACTTTCTGTCATGCCAAAGGATGATACATTTCCTAAATTTACGCTTTCTAAGGCATTTATCTCGACGTTTCCTCCTGTTCCTTGGTCTGAGTAGGAATCTATTTCTCCTCCGGTAGCATCAATGTTGCCTGTTTCACTTTCTACTTTGATCTGCCCTCCCTGTTGCATTCCGTCAGAACGAATTCCCTGAATGTTAATATCTCCAGGACTTCTGAGAGTGATATTTCCTGCTGTACCTTCAGTCGAATAGCTACTGATATTTCCAATGATTTCTATGCTGTTTTGACTGCGACTTTCGATTTCGATGTCACCTCCTTTTTGCATTCCTTCTGAACGAATGCTACCTGTGTGGATGTGACCTTCTGCGTTGAGTGCGACGCTACCTCCTTCTCCTCTTTCTGAAAAAGTTTCTATGGGTTTAGTGGCGTTAATTTCTCCTTGTCTGCTGATGATTTCTATATTTCCACCTGTGGTAGGTTTCTCTTGGTTGAGGGCGCTTGCTTCTAGTTTGCCTGTGGTAATATTTCCTGTAGCTTCGATGATGATATCTCCCGAACCATCTGGGGAACGGGAATTAATTCTGTCGGCGCTGGTATCTATTGTGCTGTTTTTACTGCTGATAATAATGTTTCCTGCTGTTCCTTGGGTAGCTTCTCCTTTGGGAACGGGAATTAGGGTAAAGTTGTTGTTAAATTCTAGTCTTTCTCTGATGAAACCTGATGCTAGGTCTATTTGACCTGTTTCTATTGCGCCATCCGCAATAATATTGATGTTTCCTGTGTCGCCGTCGTCGGCACCGGAATATATTCTGGCAGTCGTAGTGTTAATATTGTTTCCTGCTTCGAGAATAATATCTCCCCCTCTCCCTGCTCCCCCGCTCCCCTGCTCCTCTGGAGGTTCGGATGCGGAAATAATATTACTGTCTTCTGTTATGTTGATGTTGCCTCCTGCTTGGAGTGTAATTTGACCTCCGTCTGCGTCGGCGAAGGAGTAGATGT
>NZ_LGSU01001208.1 GCF_002260545.1 Hydrocoleum sp. CS-953
GTATTACACAACCTATATAGGACTGCGATATATATTCTACTACTTAAAGCTTGAAAAAAGTGCAAGAAAATTACTAAATAAAATTCCATCTTTTTTCCTCTTTTTTATTATGTTTTTCTTTCCCTGTTCTCTGTTCCCTGTTTAGTCACTGTAGCAATATTTTCTGAAGTTGGTATAAGTTGACTTTTCACTTCTTCCTTCTTCCTTCTTCCTTCTTACTTTGTTTGATCCAAACAAGCTAAACCAGCAGCAAAAGTTTCAGCTAAAACACTAATCAAACGATAAAATGCAACAGCACTTAACACAATACCAGGATCAAATTTTTGCTCAAGTAAAGCTAAAGCAGTTGCTTCAAATACCCCAACACCTCCAGGCGCTCCTGGCACAACTAAACCTAATAACCATGATAAACTAAACACACTAAATATTAATAAAATTTGATTAAATTCAATAGAATTGAACGCCAATATAGTCAATAAAAATCCAGAACCTCGAAGCAGCAGGAAACAAAATTCTCCGCAAAAAGGCTTGATTGGATAGTGATCCAAATTTAATTCAGTAACTACCTCTGAATCAGATTTTTTGACTTTTAATTTTATTTTAACTAAATATTTAATTACTGGGTTTAAAATTCGTGGATGAACAATAGAAATTACTGCCAAAAAACACAAAAATTGTAAAAACCAACTTTCTTGAGTAGAACCAATTAAAGCCACTCCTAAAGCTGCCGCAGCCATTAAAAGTGGTTCTATTAACACACTTAAAATTGCAATTTCAACAGGTACTCCTACTTGTTTTGTTGCATCAATTCGGCTATAAAAATGCCATATATTTCCCGGTAAATACTTAGCAACATTTGTTCGCAGATATACTCTAATTGCCCACCGCAAATTAACCTTTTGATGAAACTCTTTAATAATCCAAAACCAGACCACTCCAGACCATACATGAGCCATAATTGTGATGATAAAAGCAGCTCCTAAACTTACCCACCCAGAATCACTAATCCTAATCTCAAGCACTTGTGCCCAGTTGTCTTTGAGAGTTTGAGCTAGAAAAAATAGAGTTAGTCCTAAAATAATCCACCGCAGATAAGGTTTAATGCCCGACAAAACTTTTTTCATAAAGTACAAAACTAACTGAGTTGATAACTGCTAACTCTTTGCCTTTTCCCTCTAAATTGTGTAAGTATTCAGCCATCAGCTATTGCTTTTAGAGGAAGTAAAATTAATTGATAAATTGAGCTAAAATTAAAACTTTATTCTAAAAGCTTATACCTAAATGCTCATAACTGAATCCTTACGAAGTTTATTTGTTTGTTGTCCAGAAATTAACATCCTAGTAGTCATTTTTATCCAACTTAGGAATCAGCAATAATATATTTGCATTACCAATAATTTCCTGTGATTCAATTGTAAATTGTTCTGCAAATACAGACTTAAAAATGTTCATATCTCCTCCGTAATAGATAAACCATATACGTGAGTATGTAGGAGGTAAACTTTCAATCCAATTTTTTAAATGGGTTTGAAGATTTGATTGATCTTTTTCTTCTCTTTTATCTAGATATATAGGTGCAGAGCCTCGATAATAGTAAGTTAGAGGAAAAGAAGTGCCATGAGCTGCAGAGTAAATGATTATGTCACCTTCTCTATCTTGACCTTCAATCAATTGTGCTACTGGTCTGTAATGGTCTAATGCCCCCATGTATCGCTTCGAGCTTGTATAATAAGTTACTAAACCTAAACTAACGGCCAACATATATATTACAGCCACCAGGACTCCAATTATTTTTTGCCAATCTAAAACCTTAAAAAAGCCAATTGCCACAAGTAGTATAAAGTATGGCTGAGACATTATTAGGTAACGACTGTTCCATATTGAGTAGAATATATTAGAAAAAACAAAAATAGATGCAGCAGGTATAATTCCCCATAAAGCTACGTATACACCTTCCTGAGTGCGATGTTTTTGAATAATTGCTCGAAGAATAACTGTAGCAACAATTAAAGCTACAACTTGAATCAATAATGCTATATAAGGTGGTTGTGGAGGGTGAGCAAACACAGTCATTATTCTTAGCTCTCGGAAGATTTCTTTTATACCAGGAATTGGTAACATCACTCGGTGTGAGCCTGAATCACTCTTCACAGAAATAGCTACAGGAATACTGACAACAATAATTGTTAAATATAGAACAAGATAACTAATTAATCTAGAAATTTTGAACTTAAACTTAAGCCATAAAATCAGAATATCTGATACCAAAAAGGCTGCATTTAAAGGTGTAGTATAAAAGGATAAAATTCTACCTACAACCCATATTAATCGTGGAAGTTTTTTATCTGGTTGCTTCAGAGAATGTGCGAGACCAAGACATCCACAAAGCCCCAGGCAAACACTCATTGTATAGTATCTAATTTCTTGAGCATGATTGATAAATAATGGAGAAATAGTTAGTAAAAATGCTGCAAGAAGACCAACTTTTTTGCTAAAAAAGTCATTACCTAATCTATAAATTAGATATACAGATACTACTGCAAAAATAATAGCTGGAACTCTCAACCATACTTCATTATCAGAAATGTTAATCCATGGATTTAAAAGAACATAGTAGAGTAGCCTGCCCTTATTAAGATCCATCTTGCGCCCATCTAAAACACTGATAAATTCATCTATCCATAGACCTCGGAAATTGATTCTGTAAAAGTACAAAAAACACGCTAAAACAAGAATCAATACAATAGGAAACCATTCCTTTTTTTTGATAGGGTAAATCAACTTCTGAAAAGCATTAGACATCAACTATATTACCAGGCTTAAAAAATTAGATTGTACAATTTTTGAAGACTATGTTTTTTTAGTAAAAGCACTTGCAAACTGATAGAAACTAATATGAGGTGGGAAAACAGTTGGCGCAGATTGAATCTTGTCAAAGTTTGTATTTACTAACCATCCAGGATACTCCTCCTCTATAAATTTTACCATAACTGCGGCAGACTTTTCCTGAGACTGAATGATTTGTAAATATCGTCCACTTGCTGCTTGAGTTGCCAAAGAATCACATTTATCAGAGTCATAAATATTGATATTAGCCTGGCATTGGTACTCAAGAGTATTATACCAATTACCAGGCATTAATGCTATACTTGACTCACACTTCAGTTATCAAGTAATTAAAATAGATAAAATAAATTATTCCCTAATAATTAGTCAGTTAATGTTAATTATTATTATGTGTACGGACGCCCTTATGCAACGTCCCTACCCCATCCAATCAAATATAGCAATAGTTTTGAGAAATGGTATTAGATCTGACATTCCGCACTACTATGGGTAGAGTTTATATATAGGCTTTGACCACTACTGATAAGGTCAATATAAATACTCATGTGCTACCAATAGTGTGTTAAATTTTTTCAACCGCTATGCCTAGACTAAACCTGCGAAATCTGGGTTAGATAATTGATAATTAGTCACTGATGGAAATTTTAGATATAGTCATTTTAAATAAGAAAGGGATAGAGAGAATGTTGTTAGCCCTTTCAATTAATTATTAAAGCCTCAGCAAGTGTTCCAGACTTAATTAAAATACTATACAAATCATATTTGGGTTATTTATAAAATATCCAGGCCATAATTGAAATTTTGTATATATAAATTTGGTGAATCTGGCATTTTTTACAGAATATTTAAGAAAGCTAGAAATCTAAATTGCAACCTTATTATTCAAACCAGTATTCCTAAAAATATACCTGATTGAAAATCGCCGAAGAATAATTAGATTAAAAGAATTCCCTCGTCCCAGAGATTGAAAAAAAAATATATATAAACTAAGGGATTTCGTATATTATTAGGTAAACATTTTTTCNTTATTATTCAAACCAGTATTCCTAAAAATATACCTGATTGAAAATCGCCGAAGAATAATTAGATTAAAAGAATTCCCTCGTCCCAGAGATTGAAAAAAAAATATATATAAACTAAGGGATTTCGTATATTATTAGGTAAACATTTTTTCCTGTTTGTGAATATTATCTAAATTATTCACTCTTAACTTTCCTTTTCTATAATGACCAAAAAATAAGGTATCAAGCCTCCCCTTTGCTGCGCCGCGAGCTGTCGCTCTACAAGGGGATAAAAAAGAAAATTCCGAATTTTCGTAGCCTCCTTATTACAGGAAATACTGATAACTGATAACTGATAACTAATAACTGAAATGACCTTCTTTGATAAAGATGAACAGTTAAATATCCTGGGTAAAGATATTATAGAAGCAACCAAGTTAGAATTTTCAGAATTAACTTCTGAGCAAATAGCTATAACTTGGTTAGTTTACCATTCACCAAGAACCAGAAATAATAATAATCCCACAGAATTTTGGCAAAAGCAAGTGCGTGGTTGGAGCGATCGCGGTGATGAGCGGATATATCCTGGAAAAATAGTCCATTTATTCTATCTGGTAGCTATTTATGAATGGCTAGAGAAAGGAATGGTCAAAACTTCACCAGAGTTAGAAAGAGCAATTCGAGATATGATCCTTTCTTCAAATCACGATGCGACTGGTCTAGTTGTGGATGTTTTAACGGGAACTACCAGTGGACCTGAATTATCACCAGGACCTTTTCAAACTTGGAAATATCAACGTAATTTTGTTAATCGTTATTTTCAATCTCTCAAGTGGCCTGAGTTAAAATCCATTAATATTAATCAAAAAACATGGTCTGATAGTCCTTATGGTCGAGAACACATTTTCCAAGGATTATTGATGGAAAATCGGAATATACTCACAACTAATGCTACAGCTCGTTTATTACATAGTATTGTGGGTGGCATTGCAGTATCTCCTCAAGCTTCAGAGAAAATGATGAATTTGTTACAGAAAAATTCTAGCCAAGAAGGCGCAAAAGATAGAAGTAAAGGCCAAGCTATAGGTTTTTTAGATGAGAACCTTCCTCAAAATGCTAATGTATGGTCTACAGGAATTGTAGGTACTTATGTACGTCACAATTTTGCTTATATAGAGTTACCAAATCTTCAGCCATATCTCTTAGTTATATTTACAGAAGGCAAAGAGATTAGTAGGAATGAGAGAATATTACCTTATATGTCCCAAAAGTTTGTAGAGGCAATGAAAAAATTTTGAGCAAACCTATATAGTAGGGGCGGGTTTTTAGTCGAAAGTTCGAATGGTCAATCTCAAGATTAGATAAACCTCTCCTTATTCACACCTATTAGCTGTATCAGTTGACTAGGGGTGAATTCTATAATCAAATTTAGTATTTCCAGTCACCAGTTTTAGCAGTCAGCGCTGATAACTGTAGGGACGTTGCATGGAACGTCCCTACTAATAAAACGGAGAGGGAGGGATTCGAACCCTCGGTACGGGGTTCTCCCGTACAACTCATTAGCAGTGAGCCGCTTTCGACCACTCAGCCACCTCTCCTGGGGTAACAGATATTTATTATAGCAGATGTTTTTTTGTTATGGCAAGCCTATTTTCAAATTATTTTTCAGTGGAGCACTTAGGAGTTAGGACTTGTTACTTTGAGCTTTTCCAAACTATCACAAAAATGTACCCTTTTACTTCGGTCAAAACATCACTTGAAAAATTTAACCAACATTGTTATATTTACGGATTATTTTAATTTGTAATCAATACAAATTTAATATAAGAAAAATAGAAGACGGAGTAAATTTAAAATTTGTTCCCAGGAAAATTTTAGATTAATCCGTAAATTGGTCAATTGACAATCAACAAGACTATGATAGACTGTAAAATGTTCATATTTCTTGTTCAAAGAAAATTATCAAAAACTCCTGAAAGTTTGGAAACCACCACCTTTATTGATGTGGTGGCAGAAGAACCCCATGGTAGTTTTTAAAGTGTAGTTAAATATCCTCTAATTTGTATAAATACAAAGACTTTTAATAACATGGTGAAAACCTGATAGGTTTGGGATATTGTAGTTAAATGGTAATTAATTAAAAAAGTTAATTAGGTGTAATCCACTCTATTCTTAGCCCTTCCCTCAGCAGGTTGTTATTAAAATTTGAATTTGAGTCAATCGATTAATACTACAAAGTAGCCTCAATAGTCTTGGACTTGAGAAAGTAGTGATAATTGACACTAGCTAGAGGAGCTACAAATTTCTTGGTACTAGGGTAGGGGAAAATAATAATCACGGTTTTAACCTGATTAGCACCTCCTCTAAAGGATCTACTCGGATTTATCCGGTAGATGATCAAATATATTCTTAAAGATGCAAAAGTATGCTAAACAATACATCACTTAGAACTTTCTAAAAAATGTATCTGTCCGTAGCAGAAATATTCCTGGCCTAATCTCCTGAAATAAGAATTATCTCATCAGGTAAGGGTTGAATAAAGGGGAACAATCATAATCTTTGTAATGTCTAAATTTACAAGGGTTAAATTATCCCTATAAACAAAGATATAAATGAACGAAAAGGTCATCTATACAGAATCTAAAAATTAGCTCTTTGAGCAAATTACAGATAAATTAGCAATAGTAAATTCTAAAAAACGAGGTAAGCAAGTGAGTATACAAGTAGTTCCACCAGGTACCGAAACAGATCCAGTAAGCAGTAACCCCAACGATAATGGGGGACTTAACATAGTAGGACAACCTGGAGACGATCGTCTTCCAGGGAGCACTGGTCCTGACAATATTGCAACTTCGACTGGCAATGACCTGGTGGGAGCAGGTGGTGGTGATGATAGAGTTTTATTAGGTCCAGGTAGTGATACTGCAGCTGGTGGTACTGGCATCGACTCCATTCAAGGTAATGAAGGAAATGACTCCATAACAGGAGGAAACGGAGACGATAGCCTTAGAGGTGGTAAAGATAATGATACTGTAGAAGGTGATGAAGGAGCAGACATTATCTTCGGCGATCGCGNGCTGGTGGTACTGGCATCGACTCCATTCAAGGTAATGAAGGAAATGACTCCATAACAGGAGGAAACGGAGACGATAGCCTTAGAGGTGGTAAAGATAATGATACTGTAGAAGGTGATGAAGGAGCAGACATTATCTTCGGCGATCGCGGAGATGACGTAGTAAGCGGTGGTATTGGAGATGACACCGTACTGGGTAATGCAGGTAATGATGTTGTCATAGGTGGTCCAGGTAATGATAACCTTGATGGAGGTAAAGATGATGATAGTCTAAGTGGTGGTATAGGGGATGACACCCTATCTGGTGCAAGGGGTAATGATACTTTAACAGGTGGCGCTGGTGCTGATGATTTCTTCTTCTGGTTTAGTACAGATGGTAGTTATGGAATTGACTCCCTGACAGACTTTAATCGGGGTGAGGGAGATAAGATAGTTCTAGCTGCTAACTTCCCAGTTCCAGAGGATGCGGCATTTAATGCTTTAACAGGTACACCTACTGGCAGCGAACTATCAGAAGAACAGTTTGACGTAATTTCAGGTTTCAATCCTGTAACTCAAGGAAACAGTTCAGCAGCTATTATCTATGACCCTAATGAAGGTTTAGTATACTACAACCCAACAACACTTGCTGGTGATGAAGTAGCATTTGCTCGGGTTGATAATACTGTTTATGATGCTGAGAACCCATTACAAAATACTGACTTTGAAATTTTCTAAGTCTGGTTATTATATAGATGCGGTTTTAAATATGGGTGTAACCCAAGAATGAAAATTCTAACTCCCTCCTACGTTTTAGGGGGGAATTTTGTTTTATATAGTAGGGGTGGGTTACACGTTAAATTAACGAGTTTAACCATCAGATTAAATTACCAAAAAATGAGGGTATGCGCCTCCCCTTTTAAGGGGATGAAAAAAATATTTAACTCAGTATTTCAAGCCTCCGACTTTAAGTCGGAGGTTAACTGATAACTGTTTAGCGTTCCGCACAACGCGCGTTAACGCTGCGCGACATGTTTGCGGAGCAGTCCGTCAG
>NZ_LGSU01001209.1 GCF_002260545.1 Hydrocoleum sp. CS-953
GCTAAACTCCGGGAAAATCAATCAAGTAAGAGACTAAAAAAGCTTTGTAATAAAAGAGAATTTAAAATCAATGATTACCTTCATAAAGCATCTCGTTTGATTATTGATACTTTAATTAATCAGATGCAGAGGAACTCTGATAATTGGTCATAATGAAGACTGGAAGCAGAAGATAAATTTAGGGAAAAGAAATAATCAAAATTTTGTATCCATTCCCTATAATAAGTTAATTGAAATGTTATCTTATAAAGCCAAGATAGTAGGGATAAATATAATTATTACAGAAGAATCTTATACATCCGCATCAAGTTTTATAGATAATGATTTGATTCCAGTGTACAAGAAAGGCCAAAAAAATCAAGTCACTTTTTCAGGAAAAAGAATAAAGCGATGCAGCGCGGTCTTGGGGGTTTCCCCCATGAGCGACTGCATCAAGACAAAGAGGTTTGTATCGCAGTGCCAGCAAAGGGTTAATCAATGCTGATGTGAACGGTTCTCTGAACATAATGAGAAAAGCAGCTCCCTTTTGTCTTTGACCATGGGATAGAGGGTGTTGTAGTGCCTCCTGCGGAGGAGCTGCGCTAACACCCAGTCAGGGTAACGCCTGCAAAATAAGGATTAGTCATATTTGACTATATTTTTATCAACTATTAAACCTATCACGGAAAAGATAATCTTAAAAAAATTGATTTAGGACAAAGCAAAGAGCAGCACTACCTAAAGGTACAGTCAAATTATCCAGACCAACTTTTGATAAGGTCTCTAATAAAGTAGCAGCTAACGCCACCGGAATAGTAACTACCCAAGTTTGCCAAATATTGCCTTGCACGGCCAAAAGAATCAAACTAGAAACAGTATAGCTAACAAAAAACATCGTTAGGGAGCCTTCCCAACTTTTCTTCATGCCCCAGACTTGATAGGGATGTTTGCCAAAATTTTGACCAATAACAGCCGCTAACCCATCACCCCAAGCCATAATTAAAATACCAAGGGCAGCATATTGAGGTTGTTGGATAGACCAAAACCAACCGATGAGAATACCAATACTAACTGCATAGAAAAATGTTCCTAAACTTTTGCGCCCCACACTATTAACACTGGGAAGAATAGGTAGTCGGTAGGAAATAAGGGCGATCGCTGCTGAGATAATTCCCGCAGTAATACCTACCCAGGCTGGAATTTCCAACCACCAAGCTAATAGAATTACATTACCTGTGCCAATATGAACGACCTTTCGCGACATCTCTGGGTCTACTTTGGCAAAACGGTTAAGTGTTTCGGCAAGGATTAAAATAATTCCTAACCATGCTCCGACTAGAGAAACTTGGAACCAAATATTGGGAAATGTGGTGATGATAGACACTTTCATTAATGGATAATGGATAATGAATAATTGATAATTACCTCTCCCTTTTAGGGAGAGGATTGACAAATAAGGAAAATATTTATTTTTTCCCCTTGAAAGGGGAGGCTTTAAACCTGAATTATCTAATTATTTAATTGTTTAATTATTAATTATTTCGGTAAAAGAAAAAAGGCGTTGCATAATCAAGATATGAGGTCAAATCTGGTAGCATTGGTGTAATTAGACAAGGAGTCAGGAGTCAGGAGTGGGAAAGAATTTAGAAAGATTTGGCAATGATTCAAGATGGAACATTTTTTCCGACTACCTCCTCTGTAATTAGTAACTTCCCCACTCCCCTACTCCCTACTCCCTACTGCCTTATTTTGAAAATTACGAANGCGTTGCATAATCAAGATATGAGGTCAAATCTGGTAGCATTGGTGTAATTAGACAAGGAGTCAGGAGTCAGGAGTGGGAAAGAATTTAGAAAGATTTGGCAATGATTCAAGATGGAACATTTTTTCCGACTACCTCCTCTGTAATTAGTAACTTCCCCACTCCCCTACTCCCTACTCCCTACTGCCTTATTTTGAAAATTACGAAGTAGCTCAGTTGCGTGGTGACTTTCCAATGGTTTTGAAAACCAATATCCTTGTCCTTTGTTACACTGCAGTTGTTGAAGTTGTTGCATTTGATCTTGGGTTTCTATTCCTTCTGCAATAATTTCTAAGCCTAAATTATGAGCTAGTGCAATTATTGCACTGACAATTTTTAATGGCTGACCACTCCCATCCAAGTCTAATCTACTCACAAAAGAACGGTCAATTTTCAGAGTATTAATAGGAAACTGGTGTAGATAACTTAATGATGAATAACCTGTACCAAAATCATCTATTGATAATTTAATATTTTGATTTTTCAGTTTATTCAACATTTGAGTGGCTAAACTAACATTTTCCATAATTACAGTTTCAGTGATTTCTAGCTTCAAAGAATTAGGTTGACAATTTGTTTCTTGTAAAATATCCTCAATTTCTTCTACTAAATTTGCTTGCGAGAGCTGCTTACTAGAAAGATTGACACTTATGGTCAAATTGGAGGTAGGAAATTGACAGCTAGAATTATATATAGAGCAAGTAGAAGAACATTTGCTATTGCCATTTTGTCTGTGAGGTAAAGAGTCAGAGACCAGGAACATTTCTTGAGTGTTATTTGTTGTCAATTTCCCATTGTACTCTTTATATTGACAGTTAAATTCTTGCTGCCAAATAGTTAATTGATGACAAGCAGCTCGCAATATCCACATTCCCAGAGGAACAATTAAACCTGTTTCTTCTGCTATGGGGATAAACTGAGCTGGAGAAATCAAGCCTTTAGTGGGATGATGCCACCGTAGCAAAGCTTCAAAACCAGTAATTTGACCTGTAAATAGACAGATAATTGGTTGATAATTTAAGCGAAATTGAGAATTAGCTGGATTTTGTTTAATCATTTCTACGGCCCGTCGCAGATCGTTTTCCAGGTCTAACAATGATATAGCTTGGCTGTGCATTGTCAAATCAAACACCTCATACCTTGCTTTACCTAAAGCTTTAGCCCGATACATAGCAATGTCTGCATCTCGCAGTAAGTCTTCCGGGTTGTTGTAAATAGGACAAATATCAAGCTGATTTCTATCGGCACTATCAGCAAAATTTCCACGACTGGCAACAATACCAATACTAGCTGTAGTGAAGACTTCATGCCCTTCAATATATACAGGTTTTGCCAGTTCTTGATTGATTTTCACAGCTACTCTGGTAGCATAGTTAATACCAGGTGGATACTCCATTAAAATCGTGAATTCGTCTCCTCCTAATCTCGCCAGAGTATCTGAACCTTTGATACAATTCTGTAGTCGTTTGCCGATCGCTACTAATAGTTTATCTCCTATAGTATGTCCCAAACTGTCGTTAATTACTTTAAACCGATCTAAATCTAGAAAGAGAACAGCAAACTGATAATTTGGGTGTTGTCTAGACCGACGCAATGCTAGTCTTAGTCGGTCAAAAAACAAGGAGCGGTTTGGTAAACCTGTCAGTGGATCGTGAAGTGCCTCATAAACAAGTTTTTCTTGTGCTTGTTTGCGTTCGGTGATATCTCTAATAATTATCTGGGTTGCTGCCTTGCCATCATAAGTATAAGGTATTCCAACTATTTCCACATCTATTACTTCTCCATCTAGTCTAATTAACTTTTCTTCTTGTAAATGTGTCTGTTTTCCTTGTTTTTGAACTTGTTGTAGTCGCTTTTTTTCTATTTCTATATAGTCTGGAGGAATGAATTTCCAGACTGATTGACCGATAATTTCTCTTGGAGAATTTGCCCCAAGTAATTTAGCACCAGCAGCATTTATATAAACAAACTTTTCCAGACAATTTACGGCGATCGCTTCTGGCGAGTTCTCTACCAAACGACGGTAACGTTCCTCACTTTCTCGTAGTGCTTCCTCAGCTTGATTAGTTGCGATAAATTTACCTATGCCTTCAGCCATTAATTCAATAATTTCTTGTTCGTGAAACTCAAATTCTTTTGTTCTGGCTTGGGGAGATGAGAAGGATAAAGTACCATAAATTTGATTGTTTACAAATATTGGAGTAGCAATATATAACTTTATCGGCATACCTTTTGCTTCTGATTCTTGTAATTCATTGCTAAAAATTGTTCTTTGTTCTGCCACTACTTTATTACATAAAATATCACCTAAATTAAAGTCTTTTCCTCTAGCAAAATAATCCAAGTTTGATTGTACAGATTTGATGATAAATAATTCCCCTTTTACTTCACCAATAACTCCAGTTTCTGCGCCAAAAATTTTACAACCTGCTTGGAGATAATCAGCAAAAAGTTCTTCTATCTTATTATGATTACAGGTAGCAATTCTATGCAATTCCTTTAAGCTAGAACTGAATTTTTCTAAGGCTTTAGTTTTGACAAATAATTCTGCTTCCCAATGGAATCTTTCTGTAATATCGTTTTGAATGCCAATAAAATGTGTTAAATGTTGCTGAGAGTTATAAACTGGCGCAATGAATAATTCATTCCAGAATTCCGTGCCATCTTTCCGCACATTTTGCAAAATCACATGACATTCTTGACCATGTAAAACAGCTTTTTTCATCTGAGAAATTGCTGGCTGATTTCTGTATTTTCCTTGTAAAAATCGACAATTTTTCCCCATCACCTCCCCAGCCTGATAACCTGTGATGCTCTCAAAACTAGGATTAACATAAATAATGGAATTATCTGGCTGAGTAGCATCAGTAATGACGATGCCGTTGTTACTATTATCAATAGCCCGCTTCAATACTTGCAAACGTTCCTCGTTAGCATGACGTTCAATAGCAGTTGCTAGAATATTAGCGATCGCTTCGAGAAAGTAAATATCATCTTGGGTAAACTCTCGATATTGTTGAGTATGCACTCCCAAAACACCCCAAGCTTTTTGAGGGTGATGGCAATTGCTATTTTGAGATTCTATGATTTCTAAGTGAGGTATGATTACAGTTGCACCACTAACTATTCGGTGGTTATGTAGCAAGGGCGAACCAGGAAAACGTGTTTCCACAAACAAATCTTTGACAATGACTGACTGATTTGCTAAAAGAGTATAACCTGCGTGGGATTTTGCCCCAGCACTAACTGTAGCTTTACCTATTAAATTCTTTTCCCAACCTACACCCCCACAAAGGAGAAAAGCATGATTACCAGGCAACAATTCTAACACTTTGCTAAATTCTACATTTAAAGTTTTGGCAATTATGGCAACTGCTGTATCAATTAGTTTATAAATATTTGATGTTTTCAGCGCCTTTTGTCCTATTAGNCCTGCGTGGGATTTTGCCCCAGCACTAACTGTAGCTTTACCTATTAAATTCTTTTCCCAACCTACACCCCCACAAAGGAGAAAAGCATGATTACCAGGCAACAATTCTAACACTTTGCTAAATTCTACATTTAAAGTTTTGGCAATTATGGCAACTGCTGTATCAATTAGTTTATAAATATTTGATGTTTTCAGCGCCTTTTGTCCTATTAGTGCGACTGATGCTTGTAGACGTTCACGATATTTGAGCGACTCTAACAATTTATTTTCATTCTCTTGCGCTCGTTTTTGTTCAGTGATATCTCGGTTAACTCCTATAGTTCCAAGAATTTGATGAGATTTATCTAGCATTGGTACAACCGTTGTTTCACAGAGACCCTCGCTGCCATCTTTGCGAATAAAGTTAATTTCTCCTACCCACTTACCATTGGCCTTCATCCCCTCAATTATTTCTGGTGTTAACGTAGAAGATACTTCTGGTTGGTGTAAAATTGCTGGAGTCTTGCCCAATACCTCAGTTTTACTGTAGCCGAACATTCTGGTTGCTGCTTGGTTCCAGTCAACGATATTACCCTGAACATCCGTGAGAATTACCCCATCGTAGATATGCTCAAAAGTTAAAGCTTGTCTTTGCAGTGATTTTTGAGTAAGTTTGTGTTCTGAAATATCCGAAAATATAGATAGTATTGCGGTTTCCCCATTGAATTGTATCGAACACATTGATATATTGGCCCAGAAAAATGTGCCATCTGCTTTTTTGATAGGCAGTTCACGACCGCGTATCAGACCTTCTTGATGTAGATTTACGAGCAATAATTCATATTCTTCAGGACTAGAATAAAAATTAGATATTGGAAGATCGATTGATTTGTGGTTAGGAATACCAAATTTAAGTCTAAATAATTCGTTACTGAAGAGAATTACACCATCAACTGCACGGCTAATCGACATTGCCCCCTGCATTAGTTTAGCAATTGTTTCCCATAGTTTTTCAGTCTCTTTTTGTTTTTTTTTCATGGCTTACTTAAACTATATATTTTTGTTTATTCCCATGTTCTATTTGATATTTTTGATATTTTTTTTNAATACCAAATTTAAGTCTAAATAATTCGTTACTGAAGAGAATTACACCATCAACTGCACGGCTAATCGACATTGCCCCCTGCATTAGTTTAGCAATTGTTTCCCATAGTTTTTCAGTCTCTTTTTGTTTTTTTTTCATGGCTTACTTAAACTATATATTTTTGTTTATTCCCATGTTCTATTTGATATTTTTGATATTTTTTTTAGTATTTTTGATATTTTTTTCTTGACTTTAATGAATGGCAACTTTTTAGATAATTTATCGTAGATAACGATCCCTAATCATAAAAGTTAAATTTATAAACTTCTAACATCAAATTAGGACATGGCTCAGATAATTATATTGTAAAGTATTTTTTCTAGAGAATATAAATTTTCTTAACTGGGATTATGAAGATTTATTGATTTTACTTGACTTGAGGATTCACAGCCAATTGTTTTTTTAAAAAAAGACAAGAGCTTAAAAGGATTAAATCAGGGTTTTCAGCCCAGATGGAACATCTTGTAGAGGGAATGGATAAATTGTCCCTACTACTTATTTTAAAATAAAAGTTGGTATTCAGTGAAACTACAGAGATTATTGGTCAAGGAAAGATAAAAAAAGGGTAGGAATACTGGATATGGGAACAGGGAGAGGCAAGAAGAGGTAACTATTTGCTACCGTAACGGTAGAGGTTTGGTCAGCAAACCCCTACGACAACGTATTAGAAAAATAAATCTCTACTTTTAGCTGTCTACTTGCTTTCAAAGTTCAAAGTTCTAGAAAACTTAGTTCCAGTCTATTTTCTGGGCGTTGCTTATTTGTGGGAGGAAGTCATTTCAGTTAGCCTCCTGCGGAGGAGCTGCGCTTTTTCGTATAGGGAATGCTCCGCTTTCCATGTCGCTCCGCGTTAACGCGCGTTGTGCGGAACGCTAAACAGTTATCAGTGAACCTCAGACCTTAGTCGGAGGCTTGAAATACTGAGTTAAATATTTCTCTTGGTCGATTNGATTGGATATGGCGTTTAGCTGGCGCACAACTTTCCGTTCCGGAATGCTTCGCAAACGTTAACGGCTGTCGCCGACATGAAAAGCGTTCGCGGCTCTGCAAGAGCGGGAAACCTGTCCCTCCGGGACGCTTCGCGTTACATGTCGCGCAGCGAAACGCCATCCCATCCTAACGGAATGCTCCGCTTGCCTACCGCTTTTTCATCCCCTTAAAAGGGGAGGCTCATGCCCTCATTTTTTGGTAAAAGATAGGATTTACCTTTTATGCAAGGATTCATCCCTTGGTTCAGCAACGCCATTTTCTGCCACAATGATGAAGTCAGAAGTTAGAAGGCAGAAGTTGTTTTTGTAACGGGGATGCGTGAGCAACCCTGCAAAAACATTTTGCCAATCAAACGAGGGGCTAACTACTGTTGTGCGATTCAATTATGCCAATTCCCATGCATTAACGCAAGACCTTGGATAACACTTCAGTTATTAAGTAATTAAACTAAGGTAATTACTTTTTTGTTCGTTTGAGCAAATTTAGTATTAATTTTTCGGTTGTGCATCAGTAAAGTGTGGGATAAGTCGCGTAGGGCTGGCCAATATAATCTCAAAGCACTGATATATAGAGGTTGAGCGCCCACATGGTCGCGAAAAAAGTGCAAATTTTTTAGCCTTTGAGACTAAAAAGTTAGCACGAA
>NZ_LGSU01000121.1 GCF_002260545.1 Hydrocoleum sp. CS-953
TTAATGCACAATTAAGTTGCGAACAATTTTCTCCAATTTGGGCGGGTAACTATCAAGAAACCAGTTACCCGATCGCCATATTTGAATGGATTGCTCATAATCCTACAGATGAACCAATTACACTCAGTATAATGTTAACTTGGCAAAATACTATCGGTTGGTTTACTAATTCTGCGAAAACACCGGAAGTGCAAGTGCGAGATGATGGTACTCCAGTTTATGAATACAAACCAAGGTGGGGAGAGAGTACAGACAACTTTAATTTATTAGTAGAAGATTTTCACCGTATTGGTTGCACAATGACAAAATTAAGTATCGCCGACGAACCCGCAGAAGGAGAGGGTCAAATGGCGATCGCGACTTTTTCTAATGCAGGCATGGAAGTCAGCTATCACACAAGGTGGAACCCTACTGGTGATGGAGAAGATATTTGGCATTACTTTGCTATAGATGGTACTCTCATAGATGAAGAAAGCGAACTACCTGCAACGGAGGGAGAACAAGTTGGTGTTGCGATGTCAGTTCGTTTCACTATCAGGCCAGGAAAAACCCGGAAAATTCCGTTCTTTTTAGTTTGGGATTTGCCTCTGACTGAGTTTGGCGCTGGAGTTTCATATTACCGCCGTTATACAGATTTTTATGGTCGCAATGGCAAAAATGCTTGGTCAATAATTCGTACTGCGATGAAGCATTATCAAACCTGGCGCGAGAATATTGAAGCTTGGCAAAATCCGATTCTAGAACGGGAAAATTTGCCTGGTTGGTTTAAGATGGCTTTGTTTAATGAACTTTACGATCTCACAAGTGGGGGAACTATTTGGAGTGCTGCTAGCGAAGGCGATCCTAAAGGTCAGTTTGCCGTGCTGGAATGTCTAGATTATCGTTGGTATGAGAGTTTAGATGTGAGGTTATATGGTTCTTTTGGGTTGTTAATCTTGTGGCCGGATTTGGAAAAATCAGTATTGGTGGCGTTCGCGCGGGCAATTTCGACGGCGGATGATACACCCAGAATTATTGGTTATAATCAAGCATCAGCAGTGAGAAAAATTGCTGGATCAACTCCCCACGACTTGGGGGCACCGAATGAGCATCCTTGGGAAAAGACGAATTACACCAGTTATCAAGATTGTAATCAATGGAAAGATTTATCTAGTGATTTTGTGTTGCAAGTGTATCGAGATTTTCTGTTGACTGGTGGAGATGATTACGAATTTCTGTGGGAATGTTGGTCTGCTATTGTAGAAACGTTAGCATATCTCAAAGGTTTTGATAAGGATCATGATGGCATTCCTGAAAATGAGGGAGCGCCAGACCAAACTTTTGATGATTGGCAGTTGCGGGGGGTGAGCGCTTATTGTGGGGGGTTATGGTTAGCTGCATTGGAGGCAGCGATCGCTATTGGGAAAGTTTTAATTGAGCATCCTAGGGAAATTCCTTATTATCCACCGGAAGGTTTCCATTCTGAGGTTGATAAAAGTTCTGTAGATGCAATTAATAATCAAATTTCTGTTTATGAAAATTGGTTAGAAAAAGCATTACCTATTTATCAAGAAAAATTATGGAATGGGAAATATTATCGTTTGGATAGTGATAGTAATTCGGAAGTAGTAATGGCTGACCAATTATGTGGTCAATTTTATGCCAAGCTGTTAAATTTGCCAGATATTGTACCTGTTGAATGTGCTTTATCTGCTTTAAAAACTGTCTATAATTCTTGTTTTAAAAATTTTCATAATGGCAAGTTTGGTGCAGTTAATGGAGTGTTGCCTGATGGTTCTCCAGAAAATCCTAATGCTACCCATCCTTTAGAGGTTTGGACAGGAATTAATTTTGGTTTAGCAGCTTTTATGGTGCAAATTGGTATGAAAAAAGAAGCTTTAGAAATAACAGAAGCGGTGGTAAAACAAATATATGAAAATGGGTTACAATTTCGCACGCCAGAAGCTATTACAGCAGAGGGAACTTTTAGAGCTAGTCATTATTTAAGAGCAATGGCAATTTGGGCAATTTATAATGAATTTAGAATTTTTGAATTGAGAATTAAGAATTTTTAAATTGAGAATTGAGAATTTAACTTCTGAATTCTAACTTTTATATAAATCCTCCTAGGATTGGTGTAAAATGGATAGGGGTTTGGTTTCCAAATCCCATTTTTGGTTAAGTTTGGAGAGGTGGTTGGGTTTGGAGACCAAACCCCTAGGATAAAATTTTAC